>CAMBMK010000003.1 GCA_945868745.1 uncultured Bacteroidales bacterium | reverse complement strand
ATTTCTGCCGAAACTAAAACTTCCGATTTCCGCTGATGCAAAGTTACCGCTTACACCTTTTCCGCTTATTATTTGAATACACCGCTGGCAAAATTCAACCACTTGATAGACAAATAGTTCGATAGCCACCAAGAATACACGATAGCCACCGGTTATTTGGCTCCCGTCCGAAGCACAAAAAAGGAGGCCGACCCGAAAGGTCAGCCTCCTTGATCATTATCGTTTCCGTACAGACTACATGTTCATGCCGCCGTCAACCTGGATGACCTGGCCTGTGACATATGAACTGAGGTCGCTGGCGAGGAAGGTCGCAACGTTGGCTATGTCCTCGACGGTGCCGCCCCTGTGGAGAGGAATCTTCTCAATCCAGGTCTTGCGTACCTCTTCCGGAAGCGCCTGGGTCATAGGGGTGTCGATAAATCCCGGAGCGATGGCATTGGCACGGATGCCCTTGCGTCCCATCTCCTGTCCGATGCTCTTCGCAAGACCGATGAGGCCTGCCTTTGAAGCGGAATAGTTGCACTGTGCGGCATTGCCGTGAACACCCACAACTGAGGACATATTGATGATGGAGCCGCCCTTCTGGCGCATCATCACCGGAGTGAGGGCGTGGATGAAGTTGAATGCGGATTTGAGGTTGACATTGATTACTGCATCCCACTGGGCCTCGGTCATCCTGAGCATGAGCCCGTCTTTGGTGATGCCGGCATTGTTGACAAGTATGTCCACGCGGCCGAAATCTGCGAGAACTGCATTCACCACCTCCTCGGTCTGGGCGAAATCCGCCGCATTGGAAGCGTAGGCGCGAACCTTGTGGCCATAGGCCTCGATTTCACGTACAGTCTCTTCGGCTGCTTCATTGATTACAAGATCGGTGAAGGCGATGTCTGCGCCTTCGGATGCGAATTTGAGGCAAATCGCCTTTCCGATGCCTCTTGCTGCTCCGGTAACGAGAGCAACTTTTCCGTCTAAAAGTCCCATAAAATTTTACAATAAATATTAGGTTCTGGTTCTGTCACGCGCTCCCGCAAACGGCGGGAAACGGAGTCTTTTGCACGGCCTGTGCCCCTTCCGGACACATAACCGGCCTGCAAAGTTAATAGTAATCAGCCCATTCGCCAAATTTATTTCAAAATCGGCCGTAACACCGCCCCGTCCTGATGTCCGAAGAGTCAATACATAAAGTGGGCAGGCCGAATCCGGATGCCTCCGAAAGTGGTTTTAATTTGTTATCTTTGCAGTCCCAAAACAAACGAGTATGACATCAGAAATCCGAGACATCAATCTGTGGGAAAGCGGAGCGCTCAAAATCGACTGGGTGCGCCGCCATATGCCCCTTCTCGAAGGCCTTGACGCCGAATTCCGCCGTACAAGACCGTTCGAAGGACTCAAGGTGGCGCTGTCAGTCCATCTTGAAGCCAAGACCGCACGCCTCTGCGAAGTCCTTGCGGGCGGAGGGGCACAGATGTTCATCACCGGAAGCAACCCCCTGAGCACTCAGGACGACGTTGCGGCAGCCCTTGTCCATGAGGGCCTTAATGTGTTTGCGGTCCACGGAGCCACACCCGCTGAATACGAAAGCGGCATCAGGCGTGTCATTGAGGCGGGTCCCGACATCATCATAGACGACGGCGGCGACCTTGTCAACATGATCCACGAAAACTATCCGCACCTCATTCCCGGCGTAATAGGCGGCTGCGAAGAGACCACGACCGGCATCCTCAGGCTTCAGGCAATGGACAGGGAGGGCGCCCTCAGATTCCCGATGATGCTTGTCAACGACGCAAAATGCAAGCACTTCTTCGACAACCGCTACGGCACCGGCCAGAGCGTGTGGGACGGCATCAACAGGACCACCAACCTCATCGTGGCGGGCAAAACTGTGGTTGTGGCAGGCTACGGATGGTGCGGCAAAGGTGTGGCAATGAGGGCAAAAGGCCTCGGTGCACAGGTCATTGTCACCGAAATCGACCCGGTCAGGGCCCTCGAAGCCGTGATGGACGGATTCAGCGTGATGACAATGGCACAGGCTGCTCCTCTGGGGGACTTCTTCATCACGGTCACAGGCTGCGCCGACGTCATCGGACCGGCCCATTTCCCGCTCCTCAAAGACGGGGCAATCCTCTGTAACGCAGGCCATTTCGACGTGGAAGTTGCAGTAGCCTCCCTCAGGGAATACGCCACAGCAGAGCGCCCGGCGCGTGCCAACATCACCGCCTACGATATGCCTGACGGCCGGACTGTCCATGTCATCGCCCAGGGACGCCTTGTCAACCTGGCAGCCGGCGACGGACATCCGGCAGAGATTATGGACATGTCATTCGCCATCCAGGCGCTCAGCGCCAAATACCTTGTGGACAACAGGGCAGCGATTGCAAGGGAACCGGGAAAAATGCTCAACAATGTCCCGGAATCCATCGACAGGGATGTGGCGGAAAGGAAGCTCGCCTCGTGGGGCATCACCATCGACACCCTCACCCCGGAGCAGCACCGCTACCTCTACGGATGCTGAGCTGCCGTTGAAACAGAATAATAGTGTTCAGTTTGCACTACATAAACAATAAAAAACAATGAGTATCATTCCTATTTATGCCTGGACAAAAGGCATAAGAAATTTCCAGCACAGGAATCGCATGTTCTCTAAACTGCCGTGGGCCCAGGGCGTAGTGCTCCTGTCCTGCGTGGTACTGGCGATGCTCCTTGCAAACCTTCCTTTCACGAAGGACATCTATCACGGAGTGCTTGAAACAAGCCTCGCTCTCAACATCCACACCCCATCGGGCAGTGACATCATGTTCCCCGCCGGAATGACGGTGGAAAAATTCATCAACGACATCCTGATGGTGCTGTTCTTCTTCACCGTCGGACTCGAGATCAAGAGAGAGGTCAAATACGGCGAGCTCTGCACCCTCAAGAAGGCCATAATGCCGGTCATTGCCGCATTCGGCGGAGTGCTTGTCCCGGCCCTCATCTACTTCTTCATCAACAGGGGGACGGCCGCCGCATCGGGCTGGGGAATACCTACGGCCACGGACATCGCATTTGCCGTGGGCATACTCTCGATGCTCGGGGACAAGGTGCCGGTATCGTTGAAAATCTTCCTCACCGCCCTGGCGATAGCCGATGACCTCATAGCCATCCTCGTCGTGGCCATGTTCTACGGAGGGGCCCTGAACATGAAGCTCATTGCGATAGCCCTCGTCCTGATACTGATTGTCATTCTCGTCAACCATCTGGGTGAGAAGCACCTGTCGTTCTATATCGTCGCCGGCCTCGCCATCTGGACGCTCTTCTACTACTCGGGCATCCATGCCACGATGTCTGGAGTCGTGATGGCATTCCTCGTGCCGATGAAGCCGAGGTACTCCAAACCGTATTTCGAGGCCAAGACAAGGAAATACCACACCCGCCTGAAGGCATACGATGAAATCGCAGACCCGACCGGATTCCCCAACGGCCCGCAGAGGCACTGCCTGCGCCGCCTCACGGCAATAGCCAACGACAGTATGGGCATGAGCTTCAGGCTGGAACACGCCCTCAATCCTTGGGTCAACTTCCTGATAATGCCTGTCTTCGCCCTTGCCAACGCGGGAGTCGAGATCACTGACCTGTCCTATTTCAACGTATTCCGCTATATCCCGGAAATCGGCAGCGTAAGTATGGGCATCTTCCTCGGCCTGCTTCTCGGAAAGCCTGTAGGCATCACCCTGGCAAGCTTCCTGGCAGTAAAGACCAGGCTCGGGGCAATGCCGAAATACGCCACCTGGCCGAAGCTCTTTGCCGTGGCCTGCCTGGGCGGAATCGGTTTCACAATGTCGATATTTGTCGATACCCTCTCGTTCGGCGACTTCCCTGACCTGGCACCTATGCTCCGCGATATGGGCAAGATTGCGGTTCTGCTCGGTTCCCTGTGCGCAGGTTTGCTCGGCACCATAATGATAACCCTTGTCAACAAGGTCCAGAAGCCTGTAAAGGAGATTTATGAGGGTTCTGACGTCACCGACCTCAACGATGTGAAGGATGTGACCGGAGATTAGTTGCCTGCAAGGAAAATTAGATTATATTTGCAAAAAACGAAGTAAAATGAAAAAAGGCATTCTTATTCTTATGACCGCCCTCGTGCTGATGCCGGGCTGCGGGACAATGAACAACACGGCAAAGGGCAGCATCATCGGTTCCAGTGCAGGAGCTGCCGTAGGAGCCATCGTAGGCGGACTCATCAGTAAGGACGGCAAGGGAGCAGGCATCGGTGCCGCCATCGGAACTGCCGTAGGAGCCGGCACAGGCGCACTCATCGGCAACAAGATGGACAAAAAGGCCGAGGAGCTTGCAGCTCTCGAAAACGCTACAGTGGAGACCGTGACCGACAACAACGGACTTACCGCCATCAAGGTCACCTTTGCAAGCGGAATCCTCTTTCCTCTCAACGGCACCGCGCTTTCGCAGGAGTCAAAGGTAGAGCTCAAGGAGTTCTCCACCAAGATTGCAGACCTTCCTGACACCGACATCACCATCTACGGACACACCGACAACACCGGTACCGCAGAGGTCAACGAAAGGATTTCACGCCAGAGGGCAGAGTCAGTGCAGGCATATCTCCAGAATTGCGGCATCGCTTCCTCACGTATGGTGGCACAGGGACTTTCCTTCACCGACCCTGTTGCAGACAATGCAACCGCAGAAGGACGTGCACAGAACCGCCGTGTGGAAATCTACATCTCCGCCAACGAGAACATGATCAAATCAGCCGAGGCGGGCAACCTTTAGAAAATCAGCTACGGCAGCGGCCGTATTGTGAAAGGCATTTGACGGATCCATAGCCTCCGAAAGGGTTATGGATTCTTTTTTTGTGACAATCACCGAATCAAAGGGCAGGTCCGAACCCGTGCAGGTGCCGCATACCGCAATGCACGGAACTCCCGCCGCACGGGCCCTTGCAAGCACTCCCGCGGGGGCTTTCCCCGATGAGGTCTGGCTGTCCAGGCGGCCCTCGCCGGTGATTACGAGGTCGGCATCCGCAATCTCATCCGCAAATCCGCAGAGGTCCAGGACAATGTCGATGCCGCTTCTCATCCGGGCTCCGAGAAATGCCATCAGGGCATATCCGAGGCCGCCTGCAGCACCTGAGCCCGGAGTTGCAGGGTCATATCCCGCCAGCTTTGCAAAATGCCTGAGGCCCCTGTCCAGCATCTCAACCTCCTCCGGTCCCGCACCTTTCTGCGGGGCAAACACATATGCAGCCCCGTAAGGTCCGAATAGGGGATTGACAACATCGCAGGCAATCAGATATGATGCCTTCAGGCCGTGTCCGCCAAGGTCTTTCGCCGAAATGCCCTCCAGAGCCCTTCCGCACATATTGCTTCCTTCCGGGAGAACACCTATGGCTTCGAGCATTCCAGTGCCGCAGTCGCAGGTGGCGCTTCCGCCGAGGCCCACAATGATTTCACGTGCTCCGCGCCTTTCTGCATCGAGGAAAAGTTCCCCGAGACCGAAGGTTGTAGTGTCAGCCGCGCTGCGCCGTGAAGGGCTGACGAGGGTGAGCCCGCAGGCCGATGCCGATTCGATCACGGCAGTACCGCCGCAGAGGAGATACTCCGCCCGGACTTTTTCCCGTAGCGGGCCGCACACCTGCATGGCCACCCTTTCAGGGCATTTCCCGCGTGCCCTAAGGCCTGCTTCCACGGCATCGGCAGTGCCCTCGCCTCCGTCGGCTATGGGCAGGCATACCGTCCTGCAGTCCGGATACACCGAGCGGACGCCCTGCGCAACTGCACGGGCGACCTCACATGAAGCCAGGCTTCCCTTGAATGAATCGGATGCTATTACAACTTTTTTCAAAGGGTATCGAGAATCGTGTACCTCTTCCTGATGGTCTTGGCGTAAGGCACCAGACCCATAAACTCGTCCTCCTTCCACTTTACATTGTCCTCCAGTATATCCAGAAGGCCGATATTGTCAAAGAATTTCTTGAGAGTCTTGTAGGAATCGTTGTCCTTGCGGCAGAGCTTCTCCACCATCAGGTGCGCCCAGCCCACCTGCAGGCCGTGGATTGTGGACCTGTCCGGGAAATATTCGTCAATGGCGTGGCTTATGAGGTGCTCCGAACCGCTGGCTCCCCTCGAATTGCCGGTCATCATCATCGACATTCCTGAGAGGATGAGGCCGGTCGCCAGGTCGTGGAGGAATTCGTCCGAATCCAGGTCCTTCTCCTTGTACTTGAAAAGCGGTGCCGGCGCAGCCTTGGCAAGCATGAGTGAGAGCTCGTTGATCGGTTCGCCGGTATTCTTGTTGGAAAGCTGCCAGTCCTTCACTGCTGAGAGGTTGGACACCACGTCCGCAACGCCGGCGAGGGTAAGCTTTTTCGGCGCGTGGCGTACCACTCCGAAATCAATCAGGATGCCCAGGGGACCCTGTGCCGGGTAGCTCCTCTTCCTGCCGTTGAAAGTCAGGCGCGCAACGCTCGAACAGAGCGAGTCATTGGACAGGGTGGTAGGAATGGTGATGAAAGGGATGTCGCACTTTGTGGCGCAGTATTTCACTACATCTATCACGCTTCCGCCTCCGAATCCGAGCAGAATGGCATCGAGTCCGGAAAGTTTTCCGGCCACTTCCACCGCTTCGGCGGTCTCTCCTCCCCTGATGAAGATGATCTCGCTGAATTCGTTGACATTGAGCTGTTCCTTGTACTCATCGAACAGAATCTGCTGGGTGATGAGTATCTTGTTGGAAAAATACAGATGCGCATCCTTCAGTATCCAGTCGATGTTCTTCAGTATGTCCCGTCCGGTCTGAACGACGGCAGGAGAGCGTAATTCGTTGTAGTACATTGTCTTGTCTAACTAATGCAAGCGCCGGTGGAACCTGCGTGCCATACAAAAGTAATAAAAAAACGGGAAAACCTCAAAGGAGGGGACTAATACTCGTCCCAGCTCCTTATGTCGAGGTCGTCCATTTTCATGTTGCAGAATGCCGAAATGAAGGCTCCTGCAAGACGTGCATTGGTAATCAGCGGGATATTGAGGTCGATTGCCGCACGCCTTATCCTGTAGCCGTTGCTGAGCTCCCTTGCCGTAAGGTCTCTCGGGATATTGACTACCATGTCGATCTTCTTCTCGTGGAGAAGCTTCAGCGCATTAGGCTCGCCATCTTCGCCCGGCCAGTACACATGGATGTTCGGTACTCCGTTCTCATTCAGGAACTTGCTCGTGCCGTGGGTGGCATAAATCTCATACCCGTGCCTGTGAAGCTCCTGCGCGGTCTTGAGAAGCTCGACCTTCTGCTTGACGTTGCCGGTGGAGAGAAGGACGCTGTGGCGCGGAATCCTCTGTCCCACGGCGAGCATGCTCTTGATGAGGGCATCGGAAGAATCGACTCCGAGACAGCCCACCTCGCCGGTCGAGACCATATCCACTCCGAGCACAGGGTCGGCGTTCTGAAGTCTGTTGAAGGAGAACTGGCTTGCCTTTATGCCCACATAGTCAAGGTCGAAGATCTCCTTGTCCGGCTTGGATACCGGCAGCCCGAGCATAACCCTTGTTGCTATGTCTATGAAATTGATTTTCAATACCTTGCTTACAAACGGGAACGAACGTGAGGCCCTGAGGTTGCACTCGATGACCTTGATGTTGTTGTCCTGGGCGAGATACTGGATGTTGAATGGTCCGCTGATGTGGAGCTCCTTCGCAATCTGGCGCGAAATCTTCTTGATGCGCCTTGCGGTCTCGACATAGAGCTTCTGCGGAGGGAACTGGATGGTCGCGTCGCCCGAGTGGACTCCGGCAAACTCGATGTGCTCGCTGATGGCGTATGCGATGATCTCGCCGTCCTTTGCCACTGCGTCCATCTCGACCTCCTTGGTGTGCTGCATAAACTTGGTTATGACCACAGGATGCTTCTTGGACACGTTGGCGGCAAGGGCGAGGAACTTCTCGAGCTCCTCATTGTTGGAGCAAACGTTCATGGCTGCGCCGGAAAGCACGTATGAAGGGCGCACAAGCACAGGGAATCCCACCTCGTCGATGAACTTGTTGACATCCTCCATGGTCGTGAGGGCGCTCCACTGCGGCTGGTCCACCCCGATGCGTCCGAGCATTGCCGAGAATTTGCCGCGGTCCTCCGCATTGTCGATATATTTTGCCTGCGTGCCGAGAATCGGGACTCCTTCGGCGTCAAGCCTCATTGCGAGGTTGTTTGGAATCTGGCCGCCCGTTGACAGAATGACTCCGTGAGGGGTCTCCAGCTCGATGATGTCCAGCACCCTTTCGAAGGTAAGTTCGTCGAAATAGAGCCTGTCGCACATATCGTAGTCGGTCGATACGGTCTCAGGGTTGTAGTTGATCATGATGCTGCGCCAGCCGTTCCGGCGTATTGTCTGGAGGGCCTGCACGCCGCACCAGTCAAACTCCACTGAAGAACCGATCCTGTAGGCGCCGCTGCCGAGAACCACCACCGAATTGCGGTCATTCTCATACTTTATGTCGTGGGCGCGTCCGCTGTATGTCAGGTAGAGGTAATTGGTCTGTGCCGGGTACTCAGCCGCGAGGGTGTCTATCTGCTTGACGTAAGGCACGATGCCTGCCTGCTTGCGGAAGGTGCGGACGGTGGCTGAAGCCTTCTCCATGTCCATCGTCTTCTCGAGCCCGATTGCCCTTCCGATCTGGAAATCGGTAAATCCGGCCCTCTTTGCCTCTTCGAGCAGCTCCACAGGGAGATTTTCGATGCCGTCGCATTTCTTCAGCTCAAGGTCTATGCAGTGGATCTTCCAGAGCTTGGCGAGGAACCACCTGTCGATCTTGGTGATCCTGTGGATTTCGTCCACCGTGAATCCGTGGGCGAAGGCCTTCTCGATGACCATCACGCGCTTGTCGGTCGGTGCCGCGAGGGATGAGGCGATGTCGTCGATGACAATCTCGTGGTTCTCCACAAAGCCGTGTACCCCCTGTCCGACCATCCTGAGGCCCTTCTGGATTGCCTCCTCGAATGTGCGGCCGATGGCCATGACCTCTCCGACGGACTTCATGCTCGAGCCGAGCACCTTGTCAACTCCGCGGAACTTGCTCAGGTCCCAGCGCGGAATCTTGCAGACCACATAGTCGAGAGCCGGCTCGAAGAATGCGCTCGTGGTCCTGGTGACGGAGTTCTTGAGCTCAAACAGGCCGTAGCCCAGACCGAGTTTGGCTGCAACAAAAGCCAGCGGGTAGCCTGTGGCCTTTGACGCAAGGGCCGAGGAGCGGCTCAGACGGGCGTTGACCTCGATCACCCTGTAGTCCTCCGAATCGGGGTCGAGGGCATACTGCACGTTGCATTCTCCGACAATGCCGATGTGGCGGACAATCTTTATGCTGAGCGAGCGGAGCTTCTGGTATTCGCTGTTGGTCAGGGTCTGCGAAGGGGCGATGACGATGCTCTCCCCGGTGTGGATGCCGAGCGGGTCGAAATTCTCCATGTTGCAGACGGTGATGCAGTTGTCATAGCGGTCGCGGACCACCTCATACTCAATCTCCTTCCATCCCTTGAGGCTCTTTTCCACGAGCACCTGCGGGGAGAACGAGAATGCCTTCTCGGCAAGGGCCACGAGCTCCTGCTCATTGTCGCAGAAACCCGAACCGAGTCCTCCGAGGGCATATGCCGCGCGAAGGATCACAGGGTAGCCGAGCCTTTCCGCAGCCTTGCGTGCGGAGTCAATGTCCTCACATGCCTCGCTCTTGATGGTCTTGACGTCTATCTCGTCGAGCTTCCCCACGAAAAGCTCCCTGTCCTCGGTGTCCATAATGGCCTCCACCGGAGTGCCGAGCACCTGGAGATCATATTTTTTGAGGATTCCGCTGCGGAACAGCTCCACTCCGCAGTTGAGGGCCGTCTGGCCGCCGAAAGCGAGCATGATGCCCTGCGGACGTTCCTTCTCGATCACTTTTTCCACGAAAAACGGCGTCACCGGCAGGAAATAAATCTTGTCCGCAACGCCTTCGCTGGTCTGGACCGTGGCAATGTTCGGGTTGATGAGAACAGACTCGATGCCCTCTTCGCGGAGGGCCTTGAGTGCCTGTGAACCTGAATAATCGAACTCTCCGGCCTCGCCGATCTTGAGAGCGCCGGAACCCAGGAGGAGAACTTTCTGTATCTTGTTCTGTTTCATACTATCTGTTGAGCAGGTTGACGAAATCATCGAAAAGGAATTCTGTGTCGAGAGGGCCGCCGAAGGACTCCGGATGGAACTGTGAGCTGAACCACGGGTTGGAGATGTGGCGGATGCCTTCGTTGGAACCGTCGTTCATATTGACGAACAGCTCCTGCCAGTCGGAAGGGAGACTTGCCGAATCCACTGCATAGCCGTGGTTCTGGCTTGTCACGAAGCATTTCTCCGTGCCTGCCATCCTGACAGGCTGGTTGTAGCTGCGGTGGCCGTACTTGAGCTTGTATATCCTTGCCCCGGCAGCCTTTGCAAGTATCTGGTTGCCCATGCAGATGCCCATGAGAGGACGCACCTGAGGATTGGCGAGGAACTCCCTTACATGCTCCACGGTGGCGCCGCAGGTCTCCGGATTGCCCGGGCCGTTGGCGAGGAAGAGAGCATCGAAGGAGAGGGTGTTGAAATCATAGTCCCACGGCACCCTGATGAGGTGGACGCCCCTTCTGATGAGGTTCCTGAGAATGTTGTCCTTCACTCCGCAGTCCACGAGGACCACCTTTTTCCCGCCCTGGTCCTTGTTGTATTCGATGACCTCCCTGCAGGAAACCTTTTCCACGAAATTTATACCCTCGTATTTTGCGTCAGGAATGTTGTCAGGCTCATCGTCGAAAATGATCTTTCCCATCATCACGCCGTTTTCCCTGAGCACCTTGGTCAGCTCCCTGGTGTCGATTCCGGTGATGCCGGGCACTTTCTCGCGCTTGAGCCATCCGCCGAGCGTCTCCTGCGAGTTCCAGTGCGACGGGGTGTCGCAGTAGTCGCTGACTATCAGGGCTGAAACGTGGATCCTGCCACTCTCGAGGAATACCGGTATGCCGTTGGAGTCCACATCCTTCGGAGGTACTCCGTAATTGCCTACGAGCGGGTAAGTCAACGCCATCAGCTGTCCTGCATAGGACGGGTCTGTAAGGCTTTCCGGATAACCGGCCATTGCTGTGTTGAACACGACCTCTCCGGCAACGGGGGCTTCGTAGCCGAATGAACGGCCGTGAAATGAAGTTCCGTCGCTGAGCAGTAAAGTAACTTTTCTCATTGGATATATTATATGGATAATGCCGCCTTTTGAGCGGCCAGTGGTATTTTCGCCGCAAGTTAGGCAAAAAATTTGAGGTGTACAAGGAAAACATTCGCAGCCTTTTTCTAAATTTGCAGAACGGCTGGTAGTTTATATTATTATGATCAGGAAAGAAAACTTCTCAATCGGAGTGCTCACTTCCGGAGGCGATTCCCCGGGAATGAACGCATGCATCCGCGCAGTGACCCGTTCTGCGATTTCCAACGGGTGGAAAGTCTATGGCATATACCGTGGATATGAGGGACTTATCAATGATGACATCCGTCCGCTCACGACAGAAAGCGTCAGTAACACCATCCAGAGGGGCGGGACCATCCTCAAGACGTCCCGCAGCAAGGACTTCATGACGGCCGAAGGCCGCAAAAAGGCTTATGACAACCTCTGCTCCCACGGCATCGACGCCCTCATCGTCATCGGGGGCAACGGCTCCCTCACGGGGGCCCAGCAGTTCGCCTCAGAATACGACGTCCCTATCATCGGACTCCCGGGCACAATCGACAACGACCTCTACGGCACCGATTCCACCATCGGCTACGACTCCGCGCTCAACACCATCGTCGAGTGCGTGGACAAAATCCGTGACACCGCATCCTCGCACAACCGCATCTTCTTCGTGGAGGTGATGGGAAGGGACGCGGGTTTCCTCGCCCAGAACAGCGCCATCGCTGCGGGAGCCGAGGCGGCAATCATCCCGGAGGACCAGACCGACGTGGACCAGCTCGCACAGTTCATCGGAAGGGGAGTGCGCAAGAGCAAGAACAGTTCCATTGTCATTGTGTCGGAGGCACAGAAGGACGGGGTAGGAGGTGCGATGTACTATGCCGACCGCGTGCGCAACGAGTATCCCGACTACGACGTGCGCGTGACCATTCTCGGATATCTCCAGAGGGGCGGAAAGCCGAGCGCCTTCGACAGGATCCTTGCGAGCCGTCTGGGATACGCCAGCATCGAAGCCCTCAAGGAAGGCCAGCGCAACGTGATGATCGGCATTGCCAACGATGAAATCGTCTATGTCCCGATCACCCGTGCGGTCAAGAAGGACAAGCCGATTGACCGCGAACTCATCAGTGTCCTCTCCGTGCTGTCAATATAATATGGTACCTGAGTCTCCTGTTTGGAGATATCGCAAATAATTCGTATATTTGCGGTCCCTATAATGTGTAGGGATCGCAATTTTATTTATAAACCATTAAAGATCAAGACAGTGGACACACAGAGTTACAAAACGGTATCGCTCAACGCAGCGACCGTAAAGAAAGAGTGGGTCGTCATTGACGCAACGGATCTTGCTCTTGGTCGCCTCGCAGCAAGGATTGCTCTTGTCCTCCGCGGCAAGAACAAGCCGGGCTTCACCCCTCACGTGGATTGCGGTGACAATGTCATCGTGGTCAATGCCGAGAAGGTGGCACTCAAAGGCAACAAGATGCACAACAGGGTTTATGTACGCTACACCGGCTATCCGGGCGGACAGCGCTTCACAACCCCTGCAGAGATCCTGCAGAAGAGGCCTACTGAACTGGTCAGGAGGGCAGTGAAAGGCATGCTCCCTAAGACCCGCCTCGGTGACAAGCTCATCAACAACCTGTACATCTATGCAGGTCCTGAGCATCCTCATCAGGCACAGCAGCCAAAAACAATCAAGTTGAACGAAATTTAAACAGAGCAAATGGAAAAAACAGTAAACGCCCTTGGAAGACGTAAATCAGCTGTGGCTCGTGTTTATGTGGCAGCCGGCACTGGCAAAATCACCATCAACGGACGTGACCTCAAGGACTATTTCTCCGATGCATCACTCCAGTACATTGTGAACCAGCCTCTTGAAGCTACCGGTACCACAGGTCAGTTTGACATCAAGGCCAACCTCGACGGTGGCGGAATCAAAGGTCAGGCAGAAGCTCTCAGGCTCGGAATCTCCCGCGCGCTTTGCGAGGTTGACAAAGAGGCTTACCGCTCTACCCTCAAGGCCGCAGGATTCCTTACCCGTGACGCAAGAGAAGTCGAGAGGAAGAAGCCTGGTCAGCCTGGTGCACGTCGCCGCTTCCAGTTCAGCAAGCGTTAATCGCAGGCCGGACCTGATTTACTGTCGCAGCCGGGTTTGTTCAAACTGCGAGGACCTTTTTTATGGATGCGAATCCAAAGAAGCTGCCCGACAGTTGCCCAGACTGCGGAAAATCTCCGGGACCATCCGGCGGATGCTACTTCGGAGATTGATGAAAATGCCCGTTGGAGCCCTGTTGCTCCGGGGGATAGTTTTAACAAACAAAAGTATTTTTTAAAATGCCAAGAACAAATTTCCAGGAATTACTCGAAGCAGGCGCACACTTCGGCCATCTCGCCAGGAAGTGGAACCCTAAGATGGCTCCGTACATCTTCGACCAGAAGAACGGAATCCACATCATCGACCTGCACAAGAGTGTCGTCAAGATAGACGAGGCTGCAGAGGCAATGAAAGAGCTCGCACGTTCGGGCCGCAAGATCCTCTTCGTGGCTACAAAGAAACAGGCCAAGGACATCGTAGCCGAGAAGGCTGCAGCAGTCAATATGCCTTATGTTACAGAAAGGTGGCCGGGCGGTATGCTTACCAACTTCCCGACTATCCGCAAGGCTGTCAAGAAGATGAATACCATCGACAAGATGAAGGAAGATGGTACTTTCGAGAAGCTCGCAAAGAGAGAGCGTCTCCAGATTGACCGCCAGAGGGCAAAGCTTGAGAAGAACCTCGGTTCCATCAAGGACATGAGCCGTCTCCCTTCAGCAATTTTCGTAGTGGACGTACAGAAGGAAGCTAATGCCGTCAAGGAGGCCAACCGCCTCAACATCCCGGTAATCGCTATGGTTGATACTTGTTGCGATCCTACTCCGATTGATTACGTGATTCCGGCAAATGATGATGCGGCAAAGAGCATCGAGACCATTCTCGGCGCTATCTGCACAGCTATCCAGGAAGGACTCGACGAAAGGAAGCTTGAAAAGGAGAAGGAGGCAGTAGCAGAGAATGCCGAGGCACCTGCAGCAAAGAAGTCTGTCCTCCGCCCACGCAAGTCAAAGGCAGCCGAGCAGGCTGAGGCTCCTGCAGAGGCAGCACCTGTAGCAGAGGAAGTTGCACAGGCCGAATAATCAAAGCCCTGTTTAATTACAATATTCAAACACATAAGAGATGAACATCACAGCAGCAGACGTAATGAAACTGCGTAAGATGACCAACGCCGGCATGATGGATTGCAAGAAGGCTCTCGCAGAGGCTGAAGGCGATTTCACAAAGGCAGTTGAGATCATCCGCGAAAAAGGAAAGCTCGTTGCAGCCAAGAGGGCTGACCGCGAGACTTCAGAAGGTGCAGTGCTTGCACGCGTTAACGGCTCCAAGGCAGCTATCGTTTGCCTCGGTTGCGAGACCGACTTCGTATCGGCTACTCCGGATTTCAAGGCTCTTGCCAACGAAATCGCCGACGCTGCAGCCGCTTCTTTCCCTGCAGATGTTGAAGGTCTCAAGGCAGCTCCTTGCTCAAACGGCCATTCTGTCGAGGAGGAAATCTCCGTCCAGACCGGAAAGACCGGTGAGAAGCACGTGCTCGCATACTATGCTACCCTTGAGGCTCCTTATATCGCCGAGTATATCCACTTCAACGGCAAGATCGGTGCTATCGTGGCATTCAACAAGAGCGTTGACGAGGCTCTCGGCCGTGCAGTTGCAATGCAGGTGGCTTCAATGAACCCTGTATCCGTAGGCGAGGCTGACTGCCCTAAGGAGGTAGTGGAGAAAGAGCTCGAGATGTACAAGAAGCAGATGGCAGAGGACCCGAAAATGGCCGGCAAGCCGGAGGCTATGCTTGAGAACATCGCAAAGGGCAAGCTCCAGAAGTTCTTCAAGGAGCAGACTCTCGAGGACCAGGATTTCGTCCAGGCCGACGAGAAGATCTCCGTAAAGGATTATATCAAGAAGGTGGATGCAGAGGCAAAGATTCTCGCATTCAAGAGATTCTCCCTCAGCGACTAATCCTTCCTACCGATAAGAAAAGAGAGACTTGCAGAAGCCTCTCTTTTTTTATTTTTTGTCCTTTCTGAAAAAGCTGAACTCCTCCGGGACAGGGTCGTATCCGCTTCCCCCTCCGGGACGGCAGCGGAGGATGCGCCTTGCCGTGAGGTAGAGCCCCTTGACGGGCCCGTGACGCCGGAAAGCCTCCAGTCCATACTGCGAACAGGTCGGAGTGAAGCGGCAGGACGGCGGCGTGAAAGGGGAGATGCAGGTCCTGTAGAACTGTATCAGGAAGATGAACGGAAAGATGAGGATTTTCCGGAGTATGTCCCCAGCCCTGGACATGGCGGACTATTTCTGCTGGCTTTTGGCAATCCGTGTCAGGACGGCTGCCACTCCCTCCCTGATTGCGGAAGAGTCCAGCACCTCTTTAGGAAGGTACTGGAACATGATGTCATAGCCCTGTGGAGGCAGAAGGTTCTTCTGCGTGCGGTAGGCCTCGCGGATACGCCTTTTGAGCAGATTGCGCTTGACGGCCCTCTTGAAATTGCGTTTCGGGACGGAAATCAATATCCTGTTGCACCAGGTCCCGTTGCCGGAGGCGGCGCAGAACTTCATGCATCCCTCGGTGCCGAAACGGCCGTTTTTGAGCAGACGGTCAATTGCCGTCTTGCCTGACAGCCTTTCGTCCTTGCAGAGGGTATTGTCCGGATATGAGTCCATAAGGCAGGCGGTCCGCTACCTGTTGTGTGCGGACAGATAATTCTCCAGTGCCTTTGCCACGGAAGGTGCCTCCGGAGTCGGGGCCTGCACCTCAATCGGAATGCCTGCCTCCTCCATCGCCTTCACAATCTGCTTGCCGAAGGTCACAAACTTGAGGGTAACCTCACCGTGCTCCGGGAAATTCTCCTGGAGGGACTTAAGGTCAGCCGGGTTGTAAACCACGGCCATGTCATAGCTGTCAAGCCCCGCATCCCTGAGGTCCTGGGAAACAGGCTTTACGAAAGCAGCGGTGGTGAAATTGAGTCCGGCTGCCTTGAACTGCCTCGAGATGGCATCGGAAGGCTCTGCAAAAGGCTTTCCCTCACTGTCGGCACTGCCGTCGAGGGCATGGATTTCCGACGGCGAGGCAGTGGTGGTGATAAGGAACCTGTCGCCCCTGTGCTTTGCGCTGATGACTGAAATCAGCGAATCAGGGGTGCTCTGTCCGAAGAAAATCTTCCTCTTGCGGTAAACGATATGTTTCTGGAGATACATTGCGACCTTCTCCGACGTGCAGAAATAATTCATTGTCTCCGGCACGGTCACGCGAAGCTCTTCGCAAAGCTTGAAGAATGCGTCTATGGTGTGTCTTGCGGAAAACACTATTGCAGTGTAGTCCAAAATGTTGAGTCTTTGAGTCCTGAATTCTCTCGAAGTAAGGGGCTCTATGACAAAGAATGGTTTGAAATCAATCTGGACACCGAATTTTTCGGTCAGTGCATTATAGGGAGTCAGATCCATCGGCGCTGACTGCGAAATCAAAATCTTTCTGATCATATTCCTTCTCTACGGTCCCGCTCCGCGAAACTCGATTGTCTATAAAAACACGGAAATAGCGACCATCATTCCGGCCGTTAAAAATTCCGGGGTGCAAAGATACAAAAAAGTCTTCAAATCCGTGCAAGCAACAGTTCCTATACCTGCCTTGCATACAACGAAAACGGCAAAAAAGAAAATTGTTTCGTAGATAAGGACAGTCCTGACGGTCGCCCCGCCGACTCCCGCAACGGATGCAATGCCCGCGGTGGCGGCGCAGACGGCCGCAAGCAGTATTATGAAATCATAAATAAGCCTGTCCACTGTCCCGCCCCTTTCCGAAGAGACGCTGCGGGGACGCATAAAGGAGCAGAGCCCGGCCCGGAGAAGCATGATGACTGCAAGCAAGGCAGTGACTGACAGACACCTAAGTCCCATTGGAAATCCCTGGACAATGGCCGGATTGAATACCCCGTACAGGGAATAGATAGTGCACAACGAAGGGATCAGGGCGCAGGCCACCGTTGTCCTGTCCCTTGACAGGGAGACGCTGTCCTCAATGTTCTCAAGCAGGCGCCACCTGAAAAAGCCCCCTCCCACAAAGGGGAACACTCTCATGAACTTGTTGAGACAGAGGATAAAAAGAATGACGCAGGCCGATACCGCCATGCATACCCCCAAATCCGGCCCCGCAGAGGCGGCGGCGCCGGCGGCTTCCCGGACGGGGAGCGCCTGGACGAACGCATCCGAGGCAGGAAGCGTCCTTAGCGTATCGGCAGTGTATTCCTCCAGAGGCATCAGTTACCGCGTTTTGCGTTGTATCCCATTTCCTTGAGAATGGCCGTGACCTTGTCGCGGAAATCGCCCTGGACCGTGATTTTCCCGTCCTTTGCGCTTCCGCCCACTCCGCAGCGCATCTTGAGGGCCCTTCCGAGCTCCCTGAGGTCCTCTTCCGTGCCCACGAAACCGCTCACAAGCGTCACCTGCTTGCCTGCGCGCCCCTTCCGGTCTATGCCGACAATGAGCCTCTGTCTTGAAGGCTCCAGGGTCTCCGCCGCGGCAGCCTCTTCCTCTTCATATGCAAAATCGGGATTGGTCGAATAGACCACTCCCAGGCGCTTCTTCCAATCGTTTTCAGCCATTTTTCCGCTCATTTTTTGCAAAGATAGCGATTCTCGTTTATCTTTGTAAACTTTGTAGGAAGGATAAGACAATTAAGACAATGGATAAACGCAGATTCACATTCTGGCACCGTATCGTGGCAGCGGCCGTACTTGTAACCGCAGCTGTCACATACCTGTCCACGATAGAGCCTACCGCCTCATTCTGGGACTGTGGGGAATTTATCGCGTCATCATACAAACTGGAAGTCGGACATCCTCCGGGAAACCCTGTATTCCAGCTGGTTGCGCGTGTATTCTCAATGTTTGCAGGACCCGAACACGCAGCCGTGGCCGTCAATGCGATGAGTGCCCTGTGCTCGGCGCTCACGATTTTTTTCCTCTATCTGACCATAGTTTTCTTCGCCAAGAGGCTCTTCAGGGCCCATGACGGCAGGTGGACTACAGGGCAGGCAGTGGCCATTATGGGCTCGGGAGCCGTCGGCGCCCTTGCCTACTGCTTCTCGGACACCTTCTGGTTCAGCGCGGTAGAGGGCGAGGTCTATGCGATGTCATCCCTGTTTACGGCGATGGTCGTGTGGGCGATGCTGAAGTGGTACGAGCAGGCCGACCAGCCCCATTCCAACCGCTGGATCGTGCTGATAGCCTTCCTGATGGGACTTTCCATCGGAGTCCACCTTCTCAACCTCCTCGCTATCCCGGCGCTCGTGTTCCTGTACTTCTACCGCAAGCGCGAGCATGACAGGTACACCTTGTGGGAATATGTCAAGATTTTCCTCATATCTGTGGTAATCCTGGCCCTGGTGCTGTTTGTGATAGTGCCGTGGGTGCCGAAGCTCGCCGCATACACCGACCTGCTTTTCGTCAACACCTTCGGGCTTCCGGTCAACAGCGGAGCCGCATTCTTCATCGTCGCGCTGCTGGTGCTGTGCTTCTGGGGCGTGTCGGTCCTCTACAAAAAGGACAAGGTCTTCTGGACCACCTCGCTGATGTGCTTCACGTCCATCGTGGTGGGATTCTCGATCTTCAGTATAGTGATCATCCGTTCCAACGTGATGCCGCCTACCAACGAGAACCAGCCGGACAATGCCTTTGCCCTCGGGAAATACCTCTCCCGTGAGCAGTACGGAAGCACCCCGCTTGTCTATGGGCAGTATTTCGGCGCTCCTTACGACGACCTTTTCACCCGCGACTACTACGCCTATATCGACGGAAAATACAAGAAGGTCACCGGCCCTCTCGACGCCGAATACGCCTCCGAAGGCAAGATGCTCTTCCCGCGCATGTGGAGCAACCAGAGCGACTCCCATATCCGCTTCTACCAGAGCTATATGGACGGAAAGGGCACCACAGTGCCGGGCGCAAAATACAAGAAACCGTCTTTCGGCACCAATCTGGTCTTCTTCTTTGACTACCAGATCAACTGGATGTACTGGAGATATTTCATGTGGAACTTCGTGGGCCGTCAGAACGACATCCACAGCCCTTCTCCGGGCAACATCTTCTACGGCAACTGGGAAAGCGGAGTCAGGTTCATCGACGAGATACGTCTCGGCGACCAGAGCGGGGCCCCGGAGTGCCTTTCAGGCAACAAGGGCAAGAACCATTATTTCTTCCTCCCGCTGATACTCGGCCTTCTCGGACTGTTCTTCCAGTTTGACAGGGACAGGAGGGGCTGCTGGGTGACATTCCTGCTCTTCTTCATGACCGGAATCGCCATCGTGGTCTATCTCAACCAACCGCCTTACCAGGTACGTGAGAGGGATTACGCCTATGCCGGTTCGTTCTATGCGTTCTCGATATGGATTGGACTTGCAGTGGCCGCCCTGTACGGATGGATCACCTCGAAGATGAGCCGCGGACACCTTGCCGCAGCCTCCACTGTGACGCTCCTGTGCCTCTTCGTGCCTGCCCTCATGGCCCAGCAGAACTGGGACGACCATGACAGAAGCAACCGCTACACCTCCGTGGAAATGGCAAAGAACTATCTCAACGCGGTGGGCCCGGACGGCATCCTCATAACCCACGGGGACAACGACACATTCCCGCTCTGGTATGCCCAGGAGGTGGAAGGCGTGCGTCCCGATGTGAGGATTGTCAACACCTCGCTCCTCGGGACCGACTGGCATATCGAGCAGATGAAATATGCCATCAACGAGTCCGCGCCTCTTCCCCTGCAGGTGCCGAGGTCGCAGTATCTCTACGGTACCAACGAGCTCGTACAGATAGTCGATACCCGCGACCAGGTGATACCACTTGCCGACGTGATGGCCGTTTTCCGCCATCCTGACGCAAAGATCACCCTCGAGGACGGCACCCGCGCCGACTACATAATGTCGCGCAGGTTCAGCATCCCTGTCAATAAGGAAAATGTCCTCAAATACGGCATCCTGCCGCAGGAATATGCCGATTCCATCCCGGACAGAATCGTGATGGAAATCCCTAAGGACAAGCACTATATCTCAAAGCCTGAACTGTTCATGCTCGACCTGCTGAGCAATTACGACTGGTCGCGCCCGATCAGCATGCTTTCGATGGGAGCCGACCTCAATGTGGGCCAGAAGTCATATCTGATGTATGACGGATTCTCCTACCATCTCGTGCCGATCAAGAATACCATCTCATCGGCGGGCAGGAATCTGGGCAAGGTGGATATGGAGGGACTTCTCGACAAGATGGAGAACTCCTATTGCTGGGATGCCCTGTCGAGAAAGGACTATTTCGTCGATTACCAGAATCTCTATACCTTCATCGGAGTCATCCCGCAGAGGGACATATTCCTCAACATGGCCAATCTCCTGATTGACAGGGGAAGGATGGATGAGGCAGTGGCAATGCTTGACAGATGCCAGGAGTGCGTGCCGGCGGAAAATTTCCCGCTCGAAAGCATATGCCTCGGATTCTATCCAAATGACGTCACTGTGCTGGGGATGGTGGATGCCTACTATGCCGCAGGCGCAAAGGAAAAGGCCGAAGAACTTGCCTCAAGATTTGCCGAAGAAATACTCACGTCGGCAAGGTTCTTTGCGGATTTCTATGACTACGGCCAGGACAATTTCGAGCTTTGCTGCAACTGCATCTACTACCTCTCGGATGTCTATAACCGCAACGGCTCCAAGGAGATGGCACAGGCCCTCCTGGAAGGGTTCCAGAGCCTGTTCCCGGAACAGTAGGGAAGGGGTGGCGTCAGCGTGAAAGCCTCACGTAGATGCTCAGAGGCAGTATTTTGCCGTAACGGTCTTTCAGACAGAGTTCGCCGCTGGATATTTCCTCCGGCGAATTCTGTTTCAGGCCGAAGGCTTCGCGGACCAGGGTCTCGCCGAGCATTGCCGAATAGCCGTTGGAATAGAGGTTGAGCACCATGAAGGCATCCTGCGGGGCAAGGATGGAGGAGACGCACCTGAGCATATCGAAAAGGCACTCGTCCAGCTTCCATTTCTCCCCGTCGGGACCGTGTCCGTAGGCCGGAGGGTCGAGGATGATTCCCTGATAGACATTGCCCCTTTTTGCCTCGCGGCGGGCAAATTTCATGGCGTCCTCCACAACCCAGCGGATCCCGTCCAGGCGGCTCTGCTCCATATTGCCGCGGGCCCAGGTAACCACCTGGCGCACCGAGTCGAGGTGGGTGACATCGGCTCCGGCCGACTTTGCGGCAAGGGATGCGGCACCCGTGTAGGCAAAGAGGTTGAGCACCTTCGGGACCGGCTTTCCTTCAGCCCTGGCCTTTTCGCACAGCCTGCGGGTGTTGGCATGGATATACTCCCAGTTGGGTGCCTGCTCGGGGAATACTCCCACATGCTTGAACGAGGTCAGTCCGAGCCTGAGGCTGAAGGCCGGCCCGTCCGAGCCCCTGTACCTGATGTACCACTGGTCATCCATCTTCTTGAGGCGGTCCCATGTGCCGCTGTCCTCCTTGCCGGCCTTGCCGAAGCCGGCTCCAGGGCGGAAGCGCGTGTGGATGGCCCTGTCCCACTGGGCATCGCTCATGGTCTTGTCCCACAATGCCTTAGGCTCGGGACGGGCCATGCAGTAAGGCCCGAACCTTTCCAGTTTCTCGAAATTGCCCGAGTCAATGAGTTCGTAGTCCATCCAGGACGCTGACGGATATTCTATTGCCATATTGTGTCGTATTGGACTGCAAAGATACTCAATTCCTGACAATTGGCCCCTGTAGATTTTTCTATTGGCCGAAAATTGTTAAATTTGCAGGTTGGTTAGCGAAAATTACGTATAAAAATCAAATACAATGCAACAGCACATCGACACTTATGACTTTACCGGCAAAAAAGCCATTGTCAGAGTAGATTTCAATGTTCCGCTCGACGAGAATTTCAACATCACCGACGACACCCGTATCCGCAGGGCCATGCCAACCCTCAAGAAGGTGCTCGAAAAAGGCGGTTCCCTCATCATCATGTCCCACCTCGGACGTCCTAAGAAGGTGGACCCGAAATTCTCCCTCAAGCACATCGTGGACCATGTATCCGAGTGCCTCGGAGTACCTGTCCAGTTTGCTGACGACTGCCAGAAGGCTGACGCACAGGCTGCTGCCCTGAAGCCGGGCGAGGTTCTCCTTCTCGAAAACCTCCGCTTCTATGCAGAGGAGGAAGGCAAGCCGAGAGGTCTTGCAGAGGATGCCACCGATGAGGAGAAGGCAGCTGCAAAGAAGGCCGTGAAGGCAAGCCAGAAGGAGTTTGTCAAGAAGCTCGCTTCATATGCCGACTGCTACATCAACGACGCTTTCGGCACCGCACACCGTGCACACGGCTCAACCGCCCTCATCGCCGAATACTTCCCGAATGACAAGATGTTCGGCTACCTCATGGAAGGCGAAATCGTTGCCATCGACAACGTCCTCAAGAATGCAAAGCGTCCGTTTACCGCAATCATCGGCGGAAGCAAGGTGTCTTCCAAGCTTGCAGTGCTGAAGAACCTTCTCGGCAAGGTTGACAACCTCATCATCGGCGGCGGTATGGGATACACCTTCATCAAGGCCCAGGGCGGTCACATCGGTATGTCCCTCCACGAGGACGAGCTTATGCCTGAGGCACTTGCAATCCTCGAGGAAGCAAAGGCAAAGGGCGTCAACATCAGCCTTTCCGTAGCAACCGTATGCGCACAGGAGTTCAAGAACGACACCCCTACCAAGGTGTTTGACATCTACAACATTCCTGAGGACTGGGAGGGTATGGATGCTGCCGACGAGTCCCTCGCCAACTGGAAGAAGATCATCCTCGAGTCCAAGACCATCCTCTGGAACGGTCCTGTGGGCGTATTTGAGCTCCCTACCTTCGCAAAGGGTACCCTCCAGATTGCAGAGGACCTCGCAGAGGCTACCAGGAACGGTGCCTACACCCTCGTGGGCGGCGGTGACTCCGTTGCAGCCGTTACCAAGATGGGCTACGCCGACAAGGTAAGCTATGTGTCCACCGGCGGCGGTGCAATGCTCGAGGCCATCGAAGGCAAGGTTCTCCCTGGCATCGCAGCAATCCGCGGCGAAGAATAATCATTGTCAAAACACATATTTGCGGTACAGGCTGGCCCCGGGGCCAGCCTGTACTGTAAATGTCAAAAACATTGATCTCCGGTGGCGTCAGACAAGACCGAAATGCTTCAGGGCATTGGCTATGCCGTCTTCGGAGGCGGAGGTGGTGACATAGGCGGCGTGGGACTTTACATCGTCGGAGGCATTGCCCATGGCCACTCCGACTCCTGCCGCCTTCAGCATGCTGATGTCGTTGCCCCCGTCCCCGAAGGCCATCGTCCGGGATGCATCGATACCCAGGATCCCGGCCATGCGCCTGATGCCGTCCGCCTTTGAAGTGCTGTCCGGGTCTATGTCCATAAACTCCGGACTCCACCTCGGGCAGCAGATGTGCCTTGTGGCCGGCGGAAGAAAATGCTTTTCAAGGGACTCGTCAGCATAGACCGTAAACTGGCAGATTTCCCCTCCGCCGCGGAGGAGCTCCCTGATGTCGCCGATGCGGGTAAACTCTATATTGATGGCCTTTGCAAGGCGTATTTCATTCTCGCTGTGGAAGTTGAGCATGAGGCTGTCCTCCGTGAAAGCCGCGCAGGACACTCCAAGCTCCTCCGAAATCCTGATTACTGCGAGGGCGTCCTCCCTGTCGATGGGCTTCTTCCACACGACCTTTCCTTCGAGGATGAGCAGACCGCCGTTCATGCACACGAAGCCGTCGAAAGGGTAACCGCCGAGATTGTTGATGAGCATCGGAGGGCGTCCGCTGTTGACGATGACCTTTACCCCGCGTGCCCTGAGAGCATCCAGCGCCGCGACGGTGCTTTGCGGCATACCTGTGGCTCCAAACGGAACAAGTGTTCCGTCAATGTCGAAGAATACGGCGTCAAATCCGGCCATAATCTTTTACTTTTTGACCTGCTTCCTGCAGTTTGCGGGAGCCGGGTGAACTGCCGCGGCAGGGACCTTCCGGACATGGGCATAGACAAGGAAACCGATGCCGAGCAGTATGAACGGGATGCTGAGCAGCTGTCCCATATTCAATTTCATCCCTTCCTCGAATGCCACCTGGTCATTCTTTATGAACTCGATGAGGAACCTCATTCCGAAGCATCCGATGAGGAAAAGGCCGATGAATGTGCCCCTGAAGGTCTTGTCAAGCCTGAATCTGTAGATGAGGATGAGTATTGTGCCGAGGATGAGGTAGGAGAGCGCCTCGTAGAGCTGCGTCGGATGGTGCGGGTTCCATTCCGGGTCTGCCGGATTTGAAGGGTCGGCGTTACGCTCGAAGATGAATCCCCACGGAAGGGAGGTCTCGCATCCGTAAATCTCCGAATTGCAGAGGTTTCCGAGGCGGATGAAGGTGGCTGCAAATGCCGTTGCTATGGCGAGGTGGTCCATTATCCACACAAAGTCAAAGTGATTTTTCTTGCCGTAATGGCTTGCGTACCACCACATTGCTATCAGAAGCGCAATCGCTCCGCCGTGGCTTGCAAGACCGCCCTTCCACGGCATGAATATCTCGAGAAAACCCTTCCAGCTGCCCAGGTAGTAGTCGGGCTGGTAGAAGAGGCAGTGTCCCAGGCGCGCTCCCACGATGGTACCGATGAGCAGCGTGTAAAGCAGGGGGTCCAGCAGTGTCTCGCTGATGCCTTCCCTGCGGAAGAAATATCTGAAAATGAACCATCCGAGCACGAAGCCGCTGATGAACAGCAGGGAGTACCAGCGGATACCTAAATTGCCGATATGGACCAGCACCGGATCCATATTCCAATGGATTGCAAGCAGTTCGAACATAATGTGTCTGATTGGCCGGCAGTTGGTGCCGGACAAACTCCAAAGATAGTCAAAATCCGCAGATACTCAAAAGACCGGGGGTGCAAAACGTCAGCGGGAGGCTTCCGTCAGTGACAGGGTGTCACGGTACCGGGAAACTTGAAAAATTTCAAAGTTTCCGCGTGTAACATTTTAATATAATGAATAACAGTAAGATAGCTAATATTTGAACAAATATTGAGTTTTCATTTTTGTTAAAAAAGTTGTTCAGAATTGCCTGGAACGGCTTTCTTGGCAATAGTTTTGCATTGATTGTCGGGCCGCTTGCAGAAGGCAGGCGGGAGTTGAATGAAAAATGTATGGTTATGACCTCTGAAGAAACCAAAGAATCGATACTGCTTGCAGCGGACGGGCTGTTCCGGAAGTCCGGAGTGAGGGTGACGACAATCGACGATGTGTGCCGTGCCGTCGGGATCTCCAAAAAGACTTTCTATCAGCTGTATCCGCAGAAGGAGGACCTTGTGGCATCGGTATGCAGGTTCCAGATACAGAAGAACATCCAGATGCTGAAGAACCTTATCAGGGACAAGGATGTGGTGGAAGTCCTGAAATGCTGGCTGGATGCAGTGGAGAACAAAAAGATAATGGAATCCGACAAGCGGATGATGGACGAAATCAACAAGTATTATCCGGATACTTCGCGCAGGGTCATCATCGAAAAGAGCAAGACCGTGAGGGACATGATGTACAGTTTCTTCGAAAGGGGGATTGAGGAGGGCTTCATCCGGAGCGACCTCGACATTGAGGCGACAATAGTGCTGATTCCTCTCATGCACACGGGAATCGACAAATACAACAGCGGGGAGATTGTGACAGGGTTCCGCAAGGTGTCGGTGAAAAGGCTGCTGGCGACTGTCAAGATGACGCTTGTAAGGTCGCTCCTCTCGGCAAAGGGACTCGAGCGATACGAAAGCCTGAACGCGGGCAATGTGGACAAATGATGTACAATTATTATCGAAAATTAAAAATTATTTATTGTGATTCGATAATTTACTATATTTGCAGGAAACTATAAAAACGACAATAGAAGGAGTATGAAACAAACGAAGTTTTTGATTGCAGCGGCAGTGCTGGCCATGGTGGCCGGAGGTTCTGCCTTCGCTCAGTTCAGGACGGACACGACTGCCGCTCCGGTCGGGGACACCTCCAAGGTGGTCCTCACCCTTGAGCAGGCGCTTGAGATCGCCCTCAACGAAAACGTGGCCGTGAAGGTGGCTGACAAAGAGATAGAAAGGGCGCAGTATGCCAGGAAGGGCACATATGCATCCCTTTTCCCGAGCATAGACCTGACGGGTTCCTACCAGAGGACCATCAAGAAGCAGGTGATGTATATGGATTTCGACATGAGCGACATGATGCCGGGAGGCGGAGAAGGTGAAGGCGCCGATGCCGGTGCTGGCACTGGCGCCGATGCCGGAGCCTCAAAGCCGTCGGGCGGCGGAATCGAGGTCGGAAGGTGGAATACCTTCAACGGCGGATTGACCGCTTCCATGCCTCTTGTCAACGCGCAGCTCTGGAAAAGCATAGCAATCACCGGCGATGCAGTGGAGCTTGCCGTAGAGCAGGCCCGCGCCTCAAGGCTCGAAATGGTCAGCCAGGTCAAGAACGCCTACTACGGAGTGCTCCTCGCAAAGGAGGTCTTCAATGTCTATAAGGATGTCTATGAGAATGCCGTGGAGAATTTCGGCCAGACCGAAAAGAAATACAGGGTCAACAAGGCCTCGGAGCTCGAGTACATCCGCGCGAAGGCAAATGTCGCCAACGCCATTCCTAATGTGTACAATGCTGAAAGCCAGGTGATTTTGGCCCTGTGGCAGCTCAAGGCCGTGATGGGCGTCGATCTCGACCTCAATATCGACGTGGAGGGAAGCCTCGGGGACTATCCTGTAATGATGATGCGTGACCTGGTGATGGGAGGCGGTGCCGACCTTGACAACAACACCACGATGCGCCAGCTCGCAATCCAGGCTGAGCAGCTTGCCAAGACGGTACAGATGCAGAAGTATGCCTACCTTCCTACCCTCGGTGCGCAGTTCTCCTTCAGCATGTACGCGATGACCAATGACTTCAACTTCTCCGAGTTCAAATGGACCCCTTACTCTTTCGTGGGCGTAAGCCTTTCCATCCCGATTTTCTCCGGCGGAAAGCGCTACAATGACGTGCGCCAGGCAAAGGTCCAGAAGACCGAGCTCGAGCTCCAGAGGCTCAACACCGAGCGCCAGCTCAAGATTTCCATCCGCCAGAGCCTCACCACGATGGAGACCAACATGAAGAGCTACTATGCCGCCGACGAGGCCGTGCAGATGGCGCAGAAGGCATATGACATCTCGGCAAAGTCCTACAATGTGGGCAAGAGCACGCTGACCGACCTCAACGATGCACAGCTCGCCCTCACCCAGGCCCAGCTGCAGAAAAACCAGGCGGTTTACAACTATCTCGTGGCCAAAACGGGGCTTGAGCAGACCCTCGGCTATGACTTCCTCGACGAAGAGGGACGCCCGGACCTGCAGGGCGGATTTGCGCAGACAAACGGAAAATAAGAACAGATGAGTATATGAAACAGACAATCAAATCAATTACGGGTGCAGCCGTGGCAGTCCTCTGCCTTGCCGGCTGCGGAAACGGTTCCAAGACCCAGAGCGCCCCGGTGGAGGAGTCGCTCTCCAAAGTGAAGATTATGGCCGTGCAGGCCCAGGATGTGCCGCAGACCGATGTGTATCAGTCCAATGTGCAGGCAAATGTTGTCAACAACATCGCTCCGCAGAGCGGTTCCCGCATACAGAAACTCCATGTTGACGTGGGCGACTTTGTCAACGCCGGGCAGATCCTTGCCGAGATGGACCGTGTCAACCTCGAGCAGACACGCCTCAAGCTCGCCAACGATTCCACCGAGCTCGGCCGCGTGCGCGACCTCTACAGTGAAGGTGGTATCTCAAAGTCTGACTATGAGGCGCTTGAGCTTGCCTACAACGTCAGCAAGACCACATACAGTAACCTTCTCGAGAACACCATCCTCAGGGCTCCGGTAAGCGGAGTCATCACCGCACGCAACTACGACCGCGGCGATATGTACACCATGAGCCAGCCTCTCTTCGTGCTCCAGCAGATCACCCCGGTGAAACTGCTTGTGGGCATCACCGAGAGCAACTATACCAAGGTAAAGAAGGGCGACGAGGTGACAATCACCGTTGACGCCATCCCGGGAAGGACTTTCACCGGACGCATCAACAAGCTCTATCCTACCATGGACCCTACAACCCACACCTTCCTTACCGAGGTCATCGTGCCCAACAGCGACCGTGCCCTCAGGCCGGGAATGTATGCGAGGGTGACCGTAAGCTACGGCGACAACCACAGCATAGTGGTTCCTGACGATGCCGTGGTCAAGCAGCAGGGTTCAGCAGTGAGGAATGTGTTTGTACTCAACGATGACGGCACCGTCACCGCAAGGGTAGTGAAGACCGGCGTGCATTTCGGCAACTCATTCGAGATTCTTGAAGGCCTCAGCGAAGGCGAAAACATCGTCATCAAGGGCCAGAACAGCCTCCGCTCGGGAGACAGGGTGGAGGTCATCCGATAACCAAATCTGAACTGAAATTATGAGCATATACAGATCAGCGGTGAATAAGCCTGTCACAACGGCCCTGATTTTCGTGGCCTTTGCGATTTTCGGCGTATTCTCCCTAATGAACACTTCGATTGCGCAGTTCCCTGACTTCGATGCCAACATCGTAATGGTGATGTCATCCTATCCGGGCGCCAGCGCATCCGATATCGAGACCAACCTCACGAAGGTGCTCGAGAACTCCCTCAACGGTGTTGAGGACCTGAAGGATATGACCTCCCGCTCAAAGGAGAACATATCGATACTTATACTGGAGTTTGAATACGGAACGGACATTGACGATGCCTGCAACAACATCCGTGACAAGCTGGACCTTGTCAACTCCACACTTCCTGACGGTGCATCGGTCCCTGTGCTGTTCAAGTTCAGCGCGGACGATATGCCTATCATGATTCTCACCGCGACTGCCGAAGAGAGCCTTCCGGGACTCAAGAAGATTCTCGACGACAAGGTGACCACCCCGCTTGCGAGGGTGAACGGTGTAGGTACCGTGTCTGTCAACGGTGCCCCGGAGCGTACGGTCTATGTGTATTGCAACCCTGACAAGCTCCAGGCCTACGGCCTTTCGATCAGCACCGTGTCCAACATCATCGCGGCCGAAAACAAGAACATCCCTACCGGAAGCATCGACATAGGTACAAGCACCTATTCAATGCGTGTGCAGAAGGAGTTTACCGACCCGAGCGAACTGCTTGATGTGGTTGTGGGCATGTCCGGAGGCAACCTCGTATATCTGCGTGACGTCGCCACCATTGTCGACGGCGAGGCCGAGAGGTCCCAGGTGGCCTATGCAATGGGTGTCAGGGGTGCGCAGATTGCCATCCAGAAACAGACCGGCGCCAACACCGTCAATGTGATCAAGGGCGTGAAGAAGAAGCTCGCCGAGATTGAGACGACGCTTCCTTCCGATGTGAAGCTCGATATCGTCGTCGACGGTTCGGAGAACATCATCAACACCATCAACTCCCTCATCGAGACCATCATCATAACGCTTCTGGTGGTTATGCTCGTGGTGTACCTCTTCCTCGGAAGATGGAGAGCCACTTTCATCATCGTGCTTTCGATTCCGATTGCGCTCCTGGCTTCGCTCGTTTATCTGTTTGCAACCGGCAACACCCTCAACGTCATATCGATGTCGGCGCTTTCGATTGCCATCGGTATGGTCGTGGACGATGCGATTGTGGTGCTCGAGAACATCTCCAGCCATCTTGAAAGGGGCGAGAAACCCAAGGAGGCAGCCGTGCACGGCACTTCCGAGGTGGCAATCTCCGTAGTGGCGTCCACCCTGACGATGCTCTGCGTGTTCCTGCCCCTGACCATGATTTCCGGTATGGCCGGCATCATGTTCAAGCAGCTCGGCTGGATCGTGTCCATCATCATGATCGTGTCCACTACCGCCGCCCTCACCCTTGTGCCTATGCTCTGCTCCAAGATGCTCCGCACAAAGGCCAAGGAAGGCAAATGGCACCATATCATATTTGACCCTGTGGAGAACTTCCTCGACAAGATTTCCGTTGGCTATTCAAGGATAATCAACTGGGCTGTAACCCACAGGAAGACCACCATCTTCTCCGCATTCGGCATTTTCGTGGCGGTGCTCGTGCTGCTTGGTCCGGCGATCAAGACCGAGTTCTTCCCCAACAGCGACGGAGGTACGCTCCAGCTCCAGATTGAGCTGCCTGTCAATACCGCGCAGTCCGTGACCGGGGAATTTGCCGACAACCTCTACCGCAGGTTCATCGACGAGATTCCTGAAATCCGCCAGTGCAGCTATTCCTACGGCCAGGCCGACTCCGACAATGCCCTCGGAAGCATGAGGTCCAACGGTACATATGTCATCACCATGTACATCAACCTCGGAAGCATGGAGGAGCGTGAGCGCTCATCGGCAGAAATCGCCGACATCATCCGTACCGACCTTGCCGAATACCCTGAGGTCCAGAAGGCCACCGTCACCGAAAGCGGCGGTATGGGCGGAGGCTCGTCATCCGTTTCGCTTGAAATCTACGGCTATGACTTCGCCGAGACCGATGCCGTGGCAAAGGCCATCCAGGAAAAGATGCTCGCCGACCCGTGCTTTACCCAGGTAACCCTGAGCCGAGAGGCCTATGCTCCTGAGTATCAGGTGGATTTCGACAGGACCAAGCTTGCCGCCAACGGGCTCAACTCCTCTACAGCGGCAGCTGCCTTCCGCGCTGCGATGAACGGTACGGTGACCTCATACTACCGTGAGGAGGGAGACGAATACGACATCAACGTGCGCTATGCACCTGAGTTCAGGACCAGCGTCAAGGATATCGAAAATGTCATCATCTACACCCCTATGGGCAAGGGCATCCGCATCAAGGAACTCGGTACCGTGGTGGAATCCGAGGTGCCTCCTACCATCGAGAGGAAGAACCGTGAGCGTATGATCACCGTGTCGGGTATCGTCAAGACCGGACACCCTCTCGGAGAGGCTGTCGAGGTGACCCAGGCCATCATCAGGGACACCGAGATACCCAACAACATCTCCACCGTCATCGGCGGTGACTACGAGAACCAGCAGGATATGTTCGCCGACCTCATTGTGCTGATGGTACTTATCGTCATCCTTGTCTATATGGTGATGGCATCGCAGTTCGAGTCGTTCATGAGCCCGTTTGTGATCATGTTCTCCGTGCCGTTCGCGTTTACCGGCGTCATCCTCGGCCTTTCAGTGACCGGAACAGCCCTGAGCGTCATGGCGATGATCGGACTCATCATCCTCCTGGGTATCGTGGTGAAGAACGGTATCGTGCTCATCGACTACACCATCCTTATGCGTGAAAGGGGTATGAATGTCATCGAGGCTTCCGTGACAGCGGCCCGCAGCCGTCTGCGCCCTATCCTCATGACCACCCTCACCACCGTGCTCGGTATGCTTCCTATGGCACTCGGAACCGGTGAAGGCTCGGAACTCTGGAGACCTCTCGGCATGACGGTCTGCTGGGGTCTTACAATCTCCACCCTTGTCACCCTGATCCTCATCCCGGCAGTGTATTGCGTCTTCGCTTCCCGCGAGGAAAGGCGCACCGCAAAGAAGAACAGGGCAAGAAGTCTCAAGGCACGCAAACAGCTCAGACAGGCATAGTTAAACAGTTGACAATGATTTTATGAAGGCAATATTCATATCATACAACCAGGCTTACGGCAAGGAAATCGCCGAGATCCTGAATTTTAACGGGCAGAGGGGTTTCACGCAGTGGAACGACGTCTGCGGACAGGGAACTGCCGATGGGGAACCCCATTTCGGCAACCACGCCTGGCCTACCATGAACGAGGCCATCCTGACGGTGGTTCCCGACGACAAGGTCGCTTCCATAATGAAGGACCTGCGCAAGAAGGACTCGGATACGCCCGAGCTCGGAATCAGGGCATATGTCCTTCCGGTTGAAGACAGTCTTTAATCTGTAAGGTAAGATTTGATTGCATTCCTGCCATATTTTATTAAATTTGTGGCGGGAATGCTTTTTTTGTATTCCAAAGGTTAATATTTTTAAATTTTTACATTATGTATAAAGTTGCGACTGACAACAATATCGCTGAGATACTCTCCGATCCGAAACCGGTTCTCATCGATTTCTGGGCAACCTGGTGCGGCCCTTGCCGTGCGCTCTCACCGACAGTGGAAGAGATTGCGGACGAATATGAAGGAAAGGTAACCGTTGCAAAATGCAACGTGGATGACTGTGAGGAGATTGCGGGCAAGTACCGTGTGATGAGCATACCTACCCTCATCTATTTCAAGGACGGACAGGTGGTTGACCGTACCGTGGGCCTCGTATCCAAGGAAGATATCGAGGGAAGGCTCGGCAAACTGCTCTAATTCCATTTCGGCTTTATTTTATTTAATTCTCCATTTCTATGAAAAAAATTTTCATTTCTGCAGTCCTTGCAATTGCAACGGCTGTAATGGCATCAGCCCAGATCGGCAGCACAAGGTTCGGAATCACCGCCGGCTTCACGTCTTCAAGCGCATCCTCTATCAAGGATATTGAATTGAACTCCGTGAACCAGTACAATGTGGGTGTCACGCTTGAGATTCCTCTCATTATGGGACTCTCCATCCAGCCGAGCCTCGTATATCAGGTCAAGGGTGCATCCCTCGATGTGGTTGCAGGTGACATCAAAGCCGCTTCGGTAGATACCAAGGTGGGCTACCTCGAGGTGCCTGTGCAGGTACAGTACGGTATCGACCTTATGCTTCTGCGTCCTTACGTGTTTGCAGAGCCGTTTGTCGGCCTCAATGTCAATCCGAAGACCGACTTCAAGCTCGCCACCATCTCCGACTCCTTCAAGGGTGAAGATACCTATACCAACCGTCTCGAGTACGGTCTCGGTGTGGGTGCCGGTTTGGAAGTGTGGAAGCTCCAGCTCTCAGTCAAGTACTTCTGGAACTTCGGCAATCTCTTTGACGAGAACGGCAAGCTCAACGACGTGGCCGGTGAAGTTGCCGAGAACGTATTCAATGAGAACACCAACTTCAAGGGTCTCACCATCAACCTCGCCTACTTCTTTTAATCGGGCCTGATGGAATTCCGCGACATAGCCGGATATATGGAATGCGATCTTTCCCGCGTCAAATCGTTGATGCGGGAATCGCTTTCAAGTGACATAGCCCTGCTGAACTCCGTCAATGAGTCTTTGATGACGCGTCCGGGGAAGATGGTAAGGCCTGTGCTGTCACTGTTGTGCGCACGCGCCTGCTCCGGCGGGGTACTTACGGAAGATTCCTACAGGTTTGCTGCCGCCACCGAGCTGCTCCACAACGCCACCCTCCTTCACGATGACGTGGCAGACAATGCTTCCAGCCGCAGGGGCAACCCCACCGTGAATGCATTGCTCGGAAGCAGGGCATCGGTCCTTTTGGGCGATTTCTGGCTCGTAAGGGCGGTGGAGAGGATCCTGGGGGCGTCGGAAAGCTCCGACAGGGTCATCCGCCTGTTTGCACGCACCCTCGGAGACCTTTCCGAAGGGGAAATGCTCCAGCTCCAGAAAGCCTCGAGCGGGGATACCTCGGAGGCTGACTACTACAGGATCATCTATCAGAAAACCGCTTCCCTCTTTGTCTCTGCGGCCCTGTCTGCAGTGATGTCGGTCGGTGCTTCAGAGGCCTGCGCCGATGCCGTGGGGGAATATGCATCAAGTCTCGGGACGGCTTTCCAGATAAAGGACGATATGTTTGACTACGGAGGCGGCTCCTCCATCGGAAAGCCTGTGGGCCTCGACCTTCTCGAGCAGAAGATTACGCTCCCTCTCCTGGGGGCTCTCGCGGATGTCTCCCCGCAGGAGGCTTCCCGCGTCAGGGAAAAAGTTGTAAAGATACACGAACATCCTGGATATCAGGCTGAAATCGTGGACTTTGTCCATGCTCACGGCGGTATGGAATATGCCGCTGCAAGGCTGGACGAATATGTGGAAAAGGCCATCAGCGCCCTCGGGGGCCTTCCTGCCGGAAAGGACAGGGACTGTCTTGAGGGACTTGCGCGCTATATGGCCGACAGAAAGAAATAAAGGCCGTTTGCGGCCGTGAACATATGCGTTTTTCGGACATCACAGGCAATGAGCAGGCAGTCTCCGCCCTCCGCGGGATGGTGGATTCGGGCCGTGTGCCACATGCCCTGATGATGTATGAGAACGAGGGGGGAGGGGCCCTTGCGCTCGCCCTTGCCTTCCTGCAGTACCTCAACTGCCAGCACCGCAGCGGCGGGGATTCGTGCGGGGAATGCCCGTCCTGCCGCCAGAGCGCAAAACTCATCTATCCCGACATCCATTTCTCTTTCCCTGTGACTTCCGGGACCAAAGTGTCGGGTGTGGTGAAAGACCTTGTCTGCGACATGTATGCCCCGTATTGGCGCGAGCTTGTGACCTCCAATCCGTATTTCCTTGAAAGCGAGATGGATGCAGCGCTTGGTTTCGAGAAGAAGCAGGGCATAATTTCCGTGGCCGAAGGCAAGGCCATCATAAGGGAGCTGTCCCTTTCCCCGCATTCCGGAAAATACAGGGCAGTGGTGATGTGGCTCCCGGAGAGGATGACTGTGCCGACTGCCAATATGCTCCTCAAGACCATAGAGGAGCCACCGGACAATACCGTTCTCATTTTCATTACCCATTCTCCGGGCAATGTGCTCTCCACAGTGTCTTCGCGCTGCCAGGGGATGAGGATTCTTCCGCTGACGAAGGAGGAGGTGGCCGGTGCCCTTGTCAGCATTGCCGGGGCCTCGCGTGAGGATGCCGCAGCTGCCGCCGAAGTGGCGGGAGGAAGCATCGGGGCGGGGCTGCACGAGCTGTCGGGAAAGGACGGGATGGATGTCCTGAGGGATGTTTTCCGTGAGATTATGGACAGTCTGCTCCGCAGGGACCTCCTTGGTGCGCTTGAGGCCTCGGAGAAGATTGCCGCGATGGAATCCCGTGAAAAACAGAAACTTTTCTGTACCTTTGCAGGGGAAAACCTGCGCAAAGTGTTCCTGATCCAGCAGGGGATGGAGGAGATCGCCGCCCTTCCGGCTTCGGATGCGGATTATCTGCGCTCTCTTGCCGCGTCCTGCCGCCAGCCGTTTGCCGTCAGCGCAATTGACGCATTGGGAAAGGCTGTAACCATGATTGACCGCAATGTCAATCAGAAAATCATATTCACAAACCTTATCGACAGGCTGTTTGTCTGCCTGTAGCACATAAAGAACGATGTACGAAAACGAAAATATACGATTTGACTGCAGCAGGGGATGCTCGGTGACAAGAAACCAGGATGACGACCTGGTGTGCACCTACCGTCCGGGATGCTGCAAGCTCAGCTCGAGGGATTATCTCCACGGCATCGGCCAGGAGCAGTATTCCTCGCTTTTTGAGGTGCGGTTCAAGAATACGCGCAAGATGATTTTCCGCAACGATTCGGGCCAGACCATCAAGATGGGCGACCTTGTGATTGTGGAGGCGCAGACCGGCCACGACCTCGGAATAGTCACTCTTGAGGGCGCGGTCGTTGCCCGCCAGCTGAGTTGCCTGGGCATTGATCCGCAGACCTATGAGTTCAGGAAGATTTACCGCAGGGCAAAGCCCTTCGACATAGAAAAATGGCAGGAGGCCATCGCCCGTGAGCAGGAGACCATGATCAGGGCGCGCCAGATTGCCGTGGAGCTTGGCCTTGAGATGAAAATCGGGGATGTGGAGTTCCAGGGAGACGGCACCAAGGCCATCTTCTACTACATTGCCGACGGCAGGGTGGATTTCCGCCAGCTGATCAAGGTGTTTGCCGAGGAGTTCCGCATCCGTATAGAAATGAAGCAGATCGGAGCCCGTCAGGAGGCTGGTCTCATCGGGGGTATCGGCGTGTGCGGCAGGGAGCTGTGCTGCGCCAACTACATCACCAACTTCAAGTCCATCACCACCACGGCTGCCCGCTGCCAGGACCTTTCGCTCAATCCGCAGAAGCTCGCCGGCCAGTGCGGAAAGCTCAAGTGCTGCCTCAACTATGAGGTCGAGGCCTATATGGACGCCCGTTCGAGGATCCCGAAAGTGTCTGAGCCCCTTGAGCTTGAGGACGGCCAGGCCTTCCTGATGAAGACCGATATCCTCCGCGAGCTGATGTATTTCTCCTACGACAAGTCATCCCTTTCCAACCTCTATGCGCTCAGGGCCGACGAGGTGAGGGAAATCATAAAGATGAACCGTAACGGCATCAGGCCGGAGTCGCTCAAGGTGGAGCCTGAGCCTGCTGCGCCGGAGTTTGTCACCTCCGTGGGGGATGACAGCATCACGCGTTTCGACCAGACAAAGTCCCGCCGCAAGAAAAAGGGCAAGGGCGGCGGCCAGAAAAAGAAGGCGGCCCCGCCAAAGGAGCAGCAGTGATGGGGCGCATCGTGAGGTCGTTGTCATTGATGGCGGCGGTGATTGTGCCGCTGCTTTTTTCGTGCGCCAGGCCCTCTTCTGATGAGGTATTCCGCAAGGCGTCGGAGCGCTTGGATGACGGCTGCTATGTTTTCCCGGTTGCCCTTGACGATTCCTCATTTGTCTATGACATCTCGCTGATCGTGCCTATGATGTGTTCTGACGCGGTTTTTGAGGGTTTTGAAGGCTTTGACGCGGAGGTTGTGCTTACCTCCCCTTCGGGAAAAAGGTTCGCCGAAAGGCTGGATGTTGACCGTGAGAAGGTGTGCAGCGCCTCGTGGGACCTCAAGACCCTGTGCGTGCCTGTTGCGGGGAGGGCTGTGCCGGAAGAGTACGGGCTGTGGACGCTCGGGGTGTATCTCCCCGGGGAGGAGGATTTCGGGGTGACGGGTGTCGGGATGCGTCTTGAAAGAATTAAGAAGGAATAACTTTTATGGGACACGATAAATTACGCAAATTCAAGGAAAACGAGGGCTTCGGATGCCTGCTGCAGCCTTCTTCGGAGTCCGTCCTCAATGTGCGGGACGGGGTGTTCGGAGTGAAGGACCATGAAATCAAGGGCCATTGGGACGAAAGGATGTTCGGCGGCTCGGGGCGTCCGATTGTGCTGGAGCTCGGCTGCGGCAGGGGAGAATACACCGTGGATCTTGCCCTGCGCAACGGCGGCTTCAACTATATCGGTGTGGATATCAAGGGGGCGCGTCTCTGGAAGGGGGCCAAGTATGCCCACGAGCACAATCTTCCCAATGTCGCATTCCTGCGTACGAGGGTCGAGTTTGTGGAGGCATTTTTCGCCCCGGGCGAGGTGTCGGAAATCTGGCTGACCTTCTCCGACCCGCAGCTCAAGAGCGAAGGGCAGAGGCTCACTTCGCCGCAGTTTCTCGAAAGATACCGCAAATTCCTGAAGCCCGGCGGGGTGGTGCACCTCAAGACCGACAGCCAGTTCCTCTACCGTTACAGCCTTGCCCTTGCGCAGGAAAACGGCCTGGAGATACTTGCAAGCACGGCCGACCTCTATGCCGGGGGTACGCGCGAGACTCTTTCCTCCGCAGCCCTTGCCTCTGTCTGCGGCCCTGACTCCGTGGATGCGCTCTTTGAGGTGCAGACATACTATGAGCGGATGTTTCTCGGTATGGGCCTGCCGATTACATATCTTTCTTTCAGGATTGACCACGAAGGGGCTTTTGTCTCGCCCCAGTCTTTCGATACCGACTACTGGCGTGCAGCGGAAGGGACACGCCGTTCCTTCGGTCACGGGATGCAGAAATAGTCCATATCGGGAGCGGCCCTGTGTCCGGGGAAACAGGAATGCCGGGCTTCCGCCCGTCTGGAGCAGACTGTATCAGACAGTGGTCCAGTGGATTGTGATGCCGTCCCTCTCCATTCCGCGGAACCAGGTCATCTGGCGCTTGGCAAACTGGTGGATGGCATTGGCAAGCTGGGTACGCATCTGCCCAAACGGGATCAGGCCAAGCACATACTGGGTGACATACCTGTATTCAAGTCCGTAATACACAAGGTCTTCTGCTCGTATGCCCGAGGCGAGCAGCGAGCGCACCTCCTCCACCATCCCTTCTTCCAGACGTGCATCGAGCCTCTTGTCGATGCGTGCAATCCTCTCTTCGCGCGAGACGAGCGTGCCTATGTAATAGACCTTCTTGGGGAGTGACGACGTCCTTTCCACGGGATGCTCATTCTCATAGTACGCTACCTCCAGGGCACGGATGATCCTCCTTTTCGACTGCATCACCCCTTCGCTTGTGTCCGGCCGCAGGGCAAGCAGCCTTTCCCTCAGCACAGCGGCATCCTCCTCTTCGAGGCGGCGGCGCAGTTCCATGTCCGGCTCAAGGTGGGGAAGGCGGTAGCCGCAGGTCGCAGCCTCGATGTAAAGCCCTGAGCCTCCGCAGAGTATCGGCACTCCTCCGCGGCTTTTGACCTCGCTGAAGGCTGCCTCGAAGCTCTGCTGGTAGTCGTAGATGTTGTAGCGTGAGCCGGCAGGGACGATGTCGATGAGGTGGTATGGCACGCCGTCATATTCGGAGAGGTCCTTCCCCGTGCCGATGTCCATGCCCCTGTAGACCTGACGCGAATCCGCCGAAAGGATTTCCGCGCAGCGCCTGCCCCGCATCCTGTCGATCTCCTTTGCCATGGCCACGGCATACCTTGTCTTTCCCGAAGCTGTCGGCCCGAGAACGCATATGAGGTCAATCTCCCCGCGGTCATACATGTCCAGCACCGCTCCGGTGTCGATTCTTTCCGGCTCCGGCAGCTGTGCCATATCTATATTGTTGTATCCCATAACGGTCAGTTTACATGTATTGTCCCTGCCGGTTCAGAGCTGTTGCATCAAACCGGCAACGGTCTCCGGCAAATGGCTTCATTGCGGTTTTGTCGCGAAGTCCGGCAAGGGGCTCCATATCTGCTGCGCTAACATAATGTTTTTGCGGCATAAATCAAAACATTATCATATCCCATAATGGCAAAAAATATCTATATTTGCATTTCCCTTCGCAGAAGACATGTGACTTATGAGACAGAAGAAAACACAGATTCTCAACAGGAGAGCTTCGTTTGATTACGAATTTCTCGAGACCTACACCGCAGGAATCGTCCTCGCGGGCACGGAAATCAAGTCCATCCGTGCCGGCAGGGCATCTCTTGTGGACGCCTTCTGCTATTTCGACCAGAGGGGGCAGCTCTATGTCAAGGGAATGAACGTTGCGACCTACTTCTGGGGGTCCTGGGGCCAGCACGAGCCTGCAAGGGACCGCAAGCTGCTGCTCACAAAAAGGGAGCTCCGCCATCTGAGGCAGAGCGTCAAACTCAAGGGACTGACAATCGTCGCCGTGAAGATGTATATCGCCGACAACGGCTACGCCAAGCTCCAGATTGCCCTGGCAAAGGGAAAGAAAGAGTATGACAAACGCCAGTCCATCAAGGAAAAGGACATACGCCGCGAGCTCGACAGGGGAGGGTATTGAAAACGGATTCTGAAAGATTTGACTTTTCGTTCTTCCTCCCGATCCCGAAGACCCTGCCGATGGCCCCGCTGCGCAGGATGTCGGGGCAGGAGCCGTGGATAAGGCCGGGGGTGTCGAGAAGGGCTATTCCGTCGGCATTTTCAAGGGCAATGTCAAGGTCGTGGGTGGAAAACACAATCGTCTTGCCGGCGCTGTGCGCGAGCTTTGCCAGAAGGGACGCAACCGCATATTTGCCCGGCAGGTCCAGGAAGGCCGTGGGCTCGTCCAGAAGCATCACAGGGGTATCCTGCGCCAGGGCACGTGCAATCATTATCCTCTGGCACTCCCCGTCCGACAGGCTGTCCATCGTCCTCTCCGCATAATCCGTCATCCCAACGAGGGCCAAAGCCTTGTCAATCATTTTGTTGTCCTCCTCGTCGGCATTGCCGAGCCAGTCGGTGTAGGGCGCCCTTCCGAGTGCAACCACGCTCCGGCACCTCAGGTCGGGAATACGGGGCTTCTCCGTCCCGACAAAAGACACCATCCTGGCAGCCTCCTCCCTCGACAGTCCCGAAATGTCCCTGCCGTCGATGCAGATCCTGCCGCTGCGCAGCCTTTCAAGGCCGCACACGGCACGCATCAGTGTACTTTTGCCCGCGCCGTTCCTTCCGAGCAGGGCCACGCATTTTCCCGCTCCGAAACGGGCTGACACCCCATCCAGCAGGACCTTCCTGCCATATCCGAGAGAGATATTGTCAAGTTCGAGCATTATACAAGCCTCCTGTTTTTTGTTACCACATAGATTATCACCGGGATGCCCATCAGCGAGGTGATGGCGTTGACAGGCAGGGCTGAGGTCTTGGCAATCATGTCACAGACCAGCATCAGGCTGCCCCCGCAAAGGGCCGTCCCCGGAAGCAGCACCCTGTGGTCGGCATCCCTTACGATGAACCTTGTAAGGTGCGGAACGGCGAGCCCGAGGAACCCCAAGGGCCCGCAGAAAGCAGTCACCGTACCCGAGAGCAGCACCGTTGCCAGAAATATCAGGTTGCGCGTCCTGCGGATGTCCAGCCCCGAGGTGGAGGCGTACTGCTCCCCGAGCATCAGCAGGTTGAGCGGCTTTATGCATGCTGCGGCAATCCCGAGCCCTGCGGCTACAGCGGCAGCAAGAAGCCCGGTCTGCATCCCCGTCACATTGCCCAGGCTGCCCATGGTCCAGATGACATACGATTTGAGCGAAGTCTCGTCGCTGAGATACTGCATTATCTGCACGAGGGCATCAATGCCCGAGCCGAGCATCATTCCGAGAATCAGGATTACCATTATGTCCTTTATCTTGCGGCTCGCAAAGGCAATCAGCACGAGGACTGCAGCCGAACCGAGCCACGCGGCACCGGCGATTCCGAGCGAATTGACGACCGACCCGCCCGTAAGCGACACCGGCCCGAAGCCCAGCACGAAAGCCGCGGCCCCGAGAGACGCACCCGAACTGACGCCCAGCACATACGGCCCGGCGAGCGGATTGCGGAACATCGTCTGCATCAGAAGGCCGCTTACCGACACGGCAATCCCCGAAAACAGTGCCGTGAGGGCCTTGGGAAGCCTTATACCCGTGACAATGGACCCGGTAAGCGCATCCGGTGCCTTGCCGAAAAGCGCCTTCCAGATATCTCCCGCCGCAATGGAGGTGCTGCCGGTCAGAAGGTCGGCCACGAAAAGCACCACGAGCAGCGCCCCGCCGCAGGCCATAAGCAAAGAGTTCCTGTTCCTTCCCATCAGTCAAGCCTCCTGTAATAATGCAGCCCTTCCCCGTCACGGAGTTCCGGATGGAGAATGCCCACAAGGTCCTCAAGCACAAGGTCCGGGCGCACCTGTCCCGACTCCCAGAAATCGTTGCCCCCGCCCGGCGACATCCTACGGTCATTGTTGAACACATTTCCCTCGGCAACACACCGCACCCCCGCAAACCTCGGATACGAGGAAAGGAGCTCCTCCATCGATGAGATTCTCCCCGTGTCAAACCAGAAATCGGCCTCCGAAGCGAGTGCAAACGCCTTCTCCATATCAATCGGGATGCTCTTGTTGGTCAGATTGTCCCTGTAGAGATACTCCCCGCCGGCATCGGCAATCATGGTGGCAACCGGGGAAATCGCAGAAGCCATATACCAGATGTCCCCGTAAGGCACGTTCAGCATCACCTTCGGCCTTCCGGCAGCCTTTTCGCGGACCTCCTCCTTCAGGGCCTCATACCTCCGGCAGATCCCGTCGAACACACAGACCCCCTCCTGCACCACTCCCGCCACCTCGGCTATTGCCACAATCCACTCGCTCTTCCCGAGCGGATCACTCTCAAGATACTCTCCCACATACATATACGGAATCCCGAGCGAACGCAGCCTGCCCTCCATGGGACTCGAAGCAGTGATCCCGTACAGCAGCACAAGGTCCGGCCTGACGCTGACCAGCTTCTCGAAATCGGCATCCGCCTCATTGCCCACATCCACGATGCTCCCCCTGCGCCCAAGCACGGAAGCATTGGAAATGAAATCCATACCCGACACTCCGCAGATCCTTCCCGTCTCGCCGACAAGGTCGAGCATGGCCACATAGGACGAAGACATCGCCACGATTCTCTCTGCCTGCCCTCGGATGACCTGCCCCGAAAACCCCTCCGGAGGATTCTCCCCGCCTCTTGCAATGAAAAGGTCGAAGGCCGTCGAATCGGCATCCTGCCATGGCGACATCACCCTTATGACACGGCTCAGGCTGTCCCTGCAGCCTATGATTTCAAAACCGGCCGCGTGCGAAGGGGCATAATACACGGTGTCGAAAACTTCCGCCGTCCGCGACCCCCGGCAGCAGGAAGCGGCCATCACAAGGGCTGCCGCAAAGATTGGGAATATGGAGATACAGTTCATATTTGCAAAAATACTTATTCCGAAACAACCGGTGACTTTTTTCCGGACAATTTCGGCGTGATCCCTATGAAAAACTCACAGTTGATTCCCGGCATCGGCCTCGAAAGGACCGACTGGTAACTTTCATTGAAAATATTCCTTACGGCAAGCGACAGCGACAGCCCCGCCCACCTCGTGTCCAGAGTCTTTCCGAGGGTGAGGTCATTCATGATGTAGGCCGGTACCGAACCCGTGATGCTGTCCTCGTTGCTCGACATCGTGTAGCGCCTGCTGTAGTGGCACCATTTCCACATCGCGCTCCATCCCCTCCATGACACACCTGCCGTAAAAGACGATGAAAACTCCGGGATATAGACAAGCTGTTTGCCCACCGAATCGTCCAGCGGACTTCTCGGCTCGCCCTTGTTGATGGACGGGGACCAGGTGAAATTGCCGTTGAAAGTCAGCTTCCAGTCTCCCGCGGGAGACCATTCTCCCGAAACTTTCTGCTCCAGACCATAGGCGTGGACCCTCATCACATTCATCGGCGTGTAGAAATCCTTCTTGGCCCCGCTTGGCACCCACATGATCCAGTCGTCGATATACGAGTCGAACCATCCTCCTTCGGCGCGCACGGCCCCCCTGCTGCCGAATCTCCGGTCCAGCGAATATCCGATGTCGTATGACACACCTGATTCGGGTCTCAGGTCAGGGTTGCCCCCGGGCATAAAATAGAGGTCATTGAGGGTAGGGAAGCGGTAATTGCGCGACACCGACCCTTTCAGGAAAAGCCCCCACTGCTCCGATAGCAGAAAATCTGCGTTAAGGGCCGGAATGACAGGGGAAAAATCCTTTCCGAACACATCCTCGCGCAGCGACAGCGAAATCCCCGCCCGTCGGGATGGCTTCCATTTCAGCGAGGCGAATGCCGAAACCTCCGCCCTGCCTGCCTCGTAACCGTTTTGCCGGCCGGCTCCGGTAAACATCGCAAGGTCCCTTGACTTGGCGGATTGCCAGTGCATCGACACATTGCCGCTCACCATCCATCTCCCTCCGAGGTAGCGCTCCGTCCCCGCCTTTGCAAAAAAGGTATTGGAATGGCTCCTGGACCGTGTGAGCCAGGTCCGGATGCCCCCGCCCCCGTTGCGCGCATAGTCATAGCCGAGATATGTCCCGGCATATCCTGCCGAGGCCTCCGTCTTCCATCCCCCGAGGTCTTTCGACCACGAGCCCACGGCCCTCAAGGTGTTCTCCCTCTGCTCATTGATGTAGTCATCGGTCCCGCTGTAGTCCACGCTCAGGCGCGGCAGCTCGCGGAAAGAGTCGATGTACCATGTGGAAAACCTCACAAGGCTGCCCTCCGGAGCTTCCCACTCCGTCTCCTGCATCAGGTGGAAATCCCTGAATGCGCCGTTGTCAAATACTTCCACGGGATGATAGCTTTCCACAATGTTCATATCCCCGTCATAGACAATCTCGTTCTTGTCCCTGTTGACGTACCTGAACCTGTTCTCGGAGGTGCCCAGATATGCTTTGGTAGTGCTGCTCAGTCTTTTGCCTCCCCAGCTGAGCCTCAGGTATTCGTCAAACGTCCCGAACGAACCGGCTCCCTGTACATACTGCATCCCGAAGCCTTCGGGGGCCCTTCCTCCGGAGCCCAGCACCACTGCCCCGCCGAGCCCTCCGCCCGTCTGCTGGAGGGACGAGGACCCGTGAAGAAGGTATGCGCTGTCCATAAGGAAGGACGGAATCAGGGAAAAATCAGTCATCCCGAGCATCGGGGAATTGATCCTCAGGCCGTTCCAAAGCACCTGCGTGTGCGAAGCGGAAGTGCCCCTGAAAGAGACTGTTGACACGGATGCTCTCCCGTGCTGCTTTACAAATATCGAAGAGTTGTAGGCCAGCACATCGGCAAAGGAAAGGGAAATGTTCTCCTTCAGGGCCTTTTCGCTGAAATCGGTACGGTTTACCCCTGCCTGGCGCAGCGCCCTGAGGCCCGTCACGGTAGACTCCTTCAGGGTGTCAGCAACCTCCCCGCGGACAAGGCAAAAGGCATTCTCCCGACACAATAGTGCCAGGAGAAGTGTCAAAGCGGAGCACCGCACTATTGCGCCCGTGCGGATCAATACCAGCAGAATGAACCCGGGATAATCCCTACCTTGAACTCATCCTTGAGGGTACCGTCGGAAGAATATCTGAAGACGCTTCCGCTTTGCTGCCAGTCAATTGCATCGGCAACATAGATGTCCGAATCCCAAGGACATACGCCAAGGGCATAGATGCCGTAACCGAGATTTCCGACAAGCGGCTCCGTAGGGAGGGCATCTGCGGAAACGGACATTTTCCACACACCGGCCCCGAGGTAATAGAGATTGTCCCCGTTATTGTCGGTCACGAGCTTGCTCGGGCTGACAGCGCCGTCGAATGTGAATGTCTTTTCGACAGAAAGTGTTTCCGGATTGATTCTGGATAGGGTAGGGCTTTCAAAACCGATCGGGTTGCCGTCCCATCCGCCGCCGTCGGTCAGTACCCACAGCTTGCCGTTCCTGTCCCTGGCGATGTCGGAAGGCTGTATGCCGACCTCAAGCTCTCCCGTCACCTTGTCCGTGGCAGTGTCAATCTTGAGGATCTTCTTCTGGTAGGACCAGCAGTTGGTGATTACATAGCTGCCGAAATCCTCAATCTGCTCTGTGGAGGTAACTGCCTCACCTGTCTCGATATAGCCTGTGATTTCATATTTCTTCGGGTCCACGATGCAGATTCGCCCGTCCTCCATCTGGGTGACATAGGCCTTGTCGTCCGACACGAAGAAAATCTCGCGCGGGGAAGCTAAACCCGTGATCCTGCCCTTTTCCTTGAAGGTGTACGGGTCGATTGCAAAGATGACGTTGGATGTGTTGACCACAATCCAGAGGGTGCCGTCGTGCAGGGTCATGGACTGGGCAGTGTCGCCGAGCTTCTGGTCATTTGCCCTGGCAAAAAGCTCGTTTTCAACCACTTTTGTCTTGGTGTCATAGAAAGAAAGGGTAGCGTTTCCGTAGCTCCAGTTGCCTTGGCAGGCGATAAACAGGCCGCTTCCCGGGGCCGGTTTCACATCAAAGCCGTTTTCAACGACCTTGTCTTCCTTCATACAGCCGGTCAATGCCAGCGCGCATACAGAAAGGATTGCAAGAAATTTTTTCATTATCCGTAAATATTTGATTTGAAGTACATAATCCCGTGTACCTGCGGGTACGGACAACGTGACACCTACGGCGGAAAGCCGTAAAAATCAGGCAGCAACCGTAATCCCGCGTTTGCATCGTATAATCCAAAGCATTCCGGCAGGTCTTCTGACTCTTCCCGGGTCTCACGCCTTCCCATCCTGTAATGGACAGTGGCACAGATGTGAAACCCCCTGACGGCGGCGGGGAATTACAGCAACGGGTATTGTTCCGGACTCACACCGGATTCCCTATTGATCCTTGCGGAACCGTAATGCACGGCAAAGATGGAAAGAAGCAATGTAAAAAACAAGAGACAAAACAAAATCCGCAGGTATATATTTCCCTATTTCTTCATGGTAATGCTGAGGCCTGCGCGAAGCGGAAGGAGCACCGTCTCAACCCTCGGGTCGGAGGCCACCATATCGTTGAACCTCACGATGCCCTGCGTCTGTTTGTCCCGCGGCACAGGGTCGCTGTAGGGCTTTCCGTCCCACAACACATCATCCGTGAGGATGCATCCCCTCGGGCGCAGCATCCCGAGCACGGGCTCATAGTAGTCGCAGTATTCGCGCTTGTTGGCGTCGATATAGACAAAATCGTACTTCCGCCCTTCGGCTGCAAGCCGTCCCAGGGTATCCCTGGCATCGCCGATGTGGAGGGTGATTTTTTCACGCACCCCCGCACGGTCGAAGCCCTCCATTATCAGGTCCTCGAGCTCGTCATTGATTTCAAGGGTGTCGATGTGTCCGTCCTGGGGCAGTCCGTAGGCCATGCAGATGGACGAGTAGCCGGTGAAAGCCCCGATTTCGAGGATGTCACGTGCCCCGGTCATCTTCACGAGCATGGTCATGAACCTGCCCTGAACAGCCCCGGAGAGCATCCTGGGGTAGTTGGTGCGGATGTTGGTCTGCTTTTCGAGCCATTCGAGGGCCTCGCTCTGCGGCGTAGAGTGGGTGCGCAGGTATCTGTCAAGCGGAGTTTCCATATCAAAGATAAATCAGTCGTGAAACAGAGTCTTTTCCGAAAAGGCGGCAGGCCATTTCCTGAAGACCGGCGGCCGTAATGGCCTCAATCTCCTTACGTGAGGTCTCGTCCGGGACAATGGTCCCGTATGCCAGAAGGCTTTTGCCCATCCCGAGGCATTGGCTTTCACCGCCTTCCGAGCTGATGGCGAGCTGGCCGAGAAGCTGTTTCTTGGCGGCTTTCAACCGCGCGGGGGAGAGCGGATTCTCCTGGAGGCGGAGGATTTCCCTGCCCATTGCCTCAAAGCATTTTTCGAGGTTCTCCTTTTCGCATCCGAGGCTTATGGCCATTATGCCCGTGTCGGAATACTGTGTGTATGAGGACTCTACGCCATATACCCATCCGTGCTTCTCGCGCAGTACGCTGTTGAGGATGGAGTTGGATGCGGGGCCGGCGAGCAGGTTGCCGAGCAGTATGGCCGTGAGCCTGTCGGGATGTTCATAGAGGGAAGGGGCAAGGCTGCCGATGACCGCATTGGCCTCGTGGTGGCGTTTGCCGATTGTCCTGTCGAAGATATTGACCTCCGGTCCGTGGAAAAGCGCCCCCTCTTCCGGACGGATGCCGGCGGGCGTCACAGGTGCCTCGCACGGGTCGCTGAAATATTTGGCTGTCAGTGCGTTGATTTTTTTCTCCATCAGCTTTTCATCGTAGTCTGCGACCACGGTAAGGGCCATTGCTCCGGGGCGGAACTTCTGCCTTGCGAAAAGCCGCAGCTCTTCGGAAGAAATCTTCCTTACGGATTCGGCGGTGCCCAGAATGGGCTTTCCGAGAGGGTGTCCCTCAAACAGCATACCCTCGAAACGGTCATAGACATCGTCAGCGGGGCTGTCGCGGTAGGATTTTATCTCGTCGATGACCACGCCCTTTTCCGTCTCAATCTCATTTTCCGGGAATGTCGCTGAGGAGGCCAGCTCGAGCAGCAGCCCGACGGCCTTGTAGAGATCCTCCTTCAGCACGGTGGCATGGATGACTATTTCCTCTTTGGTGGTGTAGGCGTTGAGCTCGCCGCCGAGACGGTCGAGACAGTTGTTGATGGCGTTGCTGCCGCGTCTGGAGGTGCCCTTGAATATGCAGTGCTCGGCAAAATGGGCGATGCCGCTGTGGAAGCCTTCCTCGCTCCTTGTGCCGCACCTTATGCTCAGCGCACAGCATCCGACTCCGGAGGCCCTGCGCTTTGCGGCGTACAGCATTCCGCACGAAGTTTTCCCTGATATCATTATCTGCTTGCGGAGATGATGTCCGACAGGTCTTTCCTGGTAAATCCCGCCGTGTCGGATGTTTTGTATTTCTTGAAATAGTAGAGGTCGTGGGTATATGCGTCAAACAGCATCAGCCAGCACTCTGAGCCCTTGCCCGGGATTGCGGGGGCCACGCTGTAGCCCACCACGGTGTCCGTCCTTCCCGAGAACATCGCCTCGGCGGCGTCTTCCGCGTCGCATACGGTCACATTGCCGGTGAAATACTTTTCCCTGAACTGTTCGCTGACCTTCGGCGAGATGTCGTCCGAAGCGAAAACCACAGTCTTGCCCTTTATGTCGGAAAGTTTGCGCATGACGCTCTGGATGCTCTTGAAGCCATTGATGAGGGAGGTGTCGATATAGACCTGCATTATGTCAAGGATTGCAGGCATGAATGCAGCCTCGAGCCCGGAGGTCATTGCCGAAGGGCACAGCGGCATGCTCACGACCTCAAGCATGTCCCCGATATCCTCATGCCCGCCCTTGAGGATCTGGATGAACGATACGCCCGGCTCCGCCTCCTTGCGGTTCTGGGTCCTCACGACGAGCATGAAATAGAAATCCTGGCTGGTTTTCAATGAGTTGAACTCGTCCATCGTGCAGAACTCAAACGGGGAGATGCTCCATGTGTTCTTGACGGCCTCGCGCAGGGGCTGGTCCATAAATCCGTTCCCGGTGAGCACTACCTTCATGGTCTTCATCGGGAAATCGGCGAGCTTGTCCTTTTTTGTGGTGATGGTGACATTGACCTGTGCCTGCCCCCAGGCCGTGATGCAGAGGATTATCCCCGCAAGGAATGTCAATATGTGTTTTGTCTTCATAGTTTCAAAATCCATTTTTAACAAGCAAATTTACTAAAAATATGTGTACATTTGTAATTCGGAGGTTGACTAAATAGTCCCTTTTGTCATTTGCGGGTATGCCCTTGAAAGAAAAAGAAAGAGTATGTCACAGTATATTGTCTCTGCCAGAAAATACAGGCCGGACTCCTTCGGGTCCCTTGTGGGCCAGGAAAACATAGTCAGGACGCTGAAAAACTCGATTGCGAGGGGCCAGCTTGCCCACGCATACCTGTTCTGCGGCCCGAGGGGTGTGGGAAAGACCAGTGCGGCGAGGATTTTCGCCAAGACCATCAACTGCTCCGACCTTTCGCCGGAGATGGAGCCGTGCGGCAAATGCGAGTCGTGCGTGTCCTTCCGCGAGGGGCGCTCCTACTGCATCCACGAGCTCGATGCCGCGTCCAACAACGGCGTGGAGGACATCAAGGCACTGATCGACCAGGTCAATGTGCCTCCGCAGGTGGGCCGCTACAGCGTGTTCATCATCGACGAGGTGCATATGCTCACGCAGTCGGCGTTCAATGCCTTTCTCAAGACTCTCGAGGAGCCTCCTTCACACGCCATCTTCATCCTTGCCACGACCGAGAAGCACAAGATACTCCCGACCATCCTTTCACGCTGCCAGACCTACGATTTCAACCGCATTTCCATCCCCGACATTGTCGGCAATCTCCGCAGCATCGCCTCCAGGGAGGGGATCACGGTCGATGACGAGTCGCTCCATGTGATTGCCCAGAAGGCTGACGGCGCGATGAGGGATGCCCTTACGATTTTCGACCAGACCGTGGCTTTCTGCGGTACGGACATCCGTTATGAGGATGTGCTGAAAAATCTCAATGTGTTTTCATATGAGCACAGTTTCGCCCTGGTGGACAGTTTCCTGAAGGGGGATTACGGCGCTGCGCTCCTCAAATTTGACGAGATCCTGGCAAAGGGTTTCAATGCGCTCCATTTCGTGTCGGCGCTGTCGCAGCACCTCAGGGACCTGATTGTGGCACGCACCGGCGGGCTCGATGCCCTGCTGGAGCTCCCGAGGTCGCTGAAGGAGCGGTATGCTGCCCAGGCGGGAAACTGTACGCTGCAGTTTCTCTATGATGCGCTTTCCATTACCACGGCTTGTGAGGCCGGGTACAAGGCGGCGGTCAATCCACGTCTTCACGTGGAGTTTGCGCTGATGAAGCTGAGCTTCCTCAGCGGCAACGGCGGAGTTTCACTCCGCACCGCCGCCCCTGCCGCATCGGCTGATGGCGCATCCCGGCCGGCATCATCCGCTGCCTCTTCCGGCACATCCGCCGCTCCTGTGCCGGATGCCGCTGCAGGCAGTCCGAGCCCTGTTTCACATAGCGGGCAGAGTGCTTCAGGCAGTCCGGCCGCAGGCACCGATTCGCGTGCCGCATCTGCTGCCAGGCCGGTTCAGGGAGTATCGGCTTCCCCTGAGGCGGAAGCGTCTTCATCCCCGTCACAGCAAGCTGCAGCAGCGACTTCTCCCGCCGCTCCGGGCGTCACGTCCGCCGCTGCCTCACAGGATGCCGCCCCGGCACCTTCCCGCCGCCGCCCGGCCCGCACCCCGTCGTCACTTTCCATCTCATCCCTCGAGAGCGATGACGCTTCCGATGTCGGCTCTTACTCATCCACGGCCGACAGCACCGCCGACATCCTTGCCTCCGATGAGGCCATAATGGAGGCCTGGAAAAAACTGCCGCAGGCCAATGCCAACCGCCCGCGCCTCTCAAAGATGCTTTCCACCGCAAAGGTCTCCATTACCCTCGGGGACGATGTCAAGGTGGTGGACTTCTGCGTGATAAACGCCTCCCAGAAGCAGTGGGTGGAGGAAAACCTCCTGCGCCAGCTCGAATCGCAGCTCGTGCAGTTTGCCGGAAGCGGAAAGATCCGCCTGAGCGTGTCCGTGCTGCCGGAAGAAAAGGTCGAGGCAAAGCCGTATATGCCTGAAGAAAAGGCAATTGAACTGATGAAAACCAATCCCGAGGTAAAGAACTTCGTCCAGGATTTCGACCTCGACACAAAATAGCTTGAAATCCCATCATTATGAAACTCAGAGCAGAACATCTCGTAAAAAAATATGGCGTAAGAACCGTCGTCAAAGGCGTTTCGATGGAAGTCGAGCAGGGGGAAATCGTAGGATTCCTCGGGCCGAACGGAGCCGGCAAGACCACCAGCTTCTATATGATCACAGGCCAGATTGTCCCTAATGACGGCCATATCTATCTTGACGACGAGGAGATCACCAAGCTCCCGATGTACAAGCGTGCGCAGCGCGGCCTGGGCTACCTCCCGCAGGAAGCTTCCGTATTCCGCAAAATGAGTGTCGAGGACAACATCCTGTCCGTTATGGAGATGTCCGACATGACAAAGGCGGAGCGCCATGACAGGCTTGAGTCCCTCATCGATGAGTTCAACCTCTCAAAGGTACGCAAGAGCCTCGGCATCCAGCTTTCCGGAGGCGAGAGGCGCCGCTGCGAGATTGCACGTGCCCTTGCCATCGACCCCAAGTTCATCCTTCTTGACGAGCCGTTCGCCGGAGTGGACCCGATTGCCGTGGAGGACATCCAGTACATCATCGCCAAGCTCAAGTACAAAAATATCGGAGTGATCATCACCGACCACAATGTCGGTGAGACTCTGGCGATTACCGACAGGGCATACCTCCTCTACGAGGGCACTATCCTCCAGCAGGGTACCCCGCAGTCGCTTTCCGAAGACGAGGATGTGCGCACCAAATACCTCGGCTCCGGCTTTGTGCTGAAGCGTTCCGTGTCTGTCGAGCGCGCCCGCCGCGAACACGAAGAATCCCTCAAATCAACGGTTTAGCTTTTCAAAAAGAAAACCTCAGCGCTCCGTTTCCCTTATCTCCAGCAGGTCGCACAGGGGGATGGATGTGCCGTTTGTGAGCACCAGAAGCGAAGCGGCGGTGTCGATATTGCGGACACGGCCCCTGAACGGCTCCATCCGCCCTCCGTCTTTGAACGGATCGGGGATGAAACGGACGCCGCAGACTTCCGGCCTCGAAGAAAGAGCCTCCCGGATCCGGCCCACAGCCTCGTTGAGCCTTTGCATCTGCTCCCCGTCAAGCTCCGGCCGCTCATCGGTCTGCCGTCCCGTCTCGCAGATGATATCCTCATAGCCCGTGAGTGCGGCAAACGGCGAAAACTGCGCGGCACGGTCAATGGCCGACATCCTCGGATGCCGTGCGGAGGTCGGGTGTTCCAGCCCGATTATGTCATCGTATCTTCCCATTGTCCAGCGGATTGATTATCCCGGAATCTCCCGGATTCCTATGCCTTATGCCCTCCTACCTGCTCATTGCGCTCCCTCTGCGTAGCCCCATCCTCGAAATTGAGCCCCTTCAGGATGGCATTCTTGCCGTATTTTTTCTTGATTGCAATAATCGCCTCCTGCCTCCTGCGCTCGCGGTCCTCCTCCTCCCTGTGGCCGTCCGTATCAAAGAGCGTCAGCTGCATGGCCTCCGGAGAACCTTCCGGCACCGTATGATTGGCCACAACCGACATCCTCCTGATCAGCAGGCTCCTGTCCACGATGCGGTCAAAAATGCAGGCAACGGCATCAACAATCTCGGAAGAAGATGAGGAGAAACGCGTCAGGTTGAGCGACCCGTGGGCCGCCTTCGGGACCTTCCTCCCATAGTGGTCGCTTTCGCAATCGCCTGTGTATCCGTCCATTGAAGCGCCGTCGTAGCCGATATTGATGACCATCTGGTCGCACACCATCCCCTTTTCAACGAGGTCCAGCGAAAGGCTGTCCGCCATCTCCATAATTACCACCCTTGCCTTTCCGTACGGATATGCCTCCGAAAGCACCTGCCCCACCGACAGGCTCCTGCTCGAAGGCCTGTACGCCTTGATGTCCCTTATGGTGCAGGGCTCCCATCCCCAGGCGTGGTCAATCAGCAGCTCCGCATTCACCCCGAAGAGCCTGTAGAGGCTTTCCTCTCCGGCAAGCGACCTCCTCGCCACATCGCCAAGAGTCCTCATTCCGTTTGCCTCGAGCTTTGCCGCAATGCCCCGCCCTATCCTCCAGAAATCCGTAAGCGGCGTATGTTCCCAATACTTGCGCCGGTAGCTCATCTCGTCCAGCTCGGCAATCCTCACCCCGTCACTGTCTGCCGGAGAATGTTTCGCCTCAATGTCCATCGCAATCTTCGCAAGGTACATGTTGGTGCCGATTCCGGCCGTCGCCGTGATGCCCGTATTGCGCAGCACCTCCCTGATCATCCTCATCGCAAGCTCGTGGGCAGAGCATCCGTAACTCTTCAGATAATCAGTGACATCCATAAACACCTCATCGATGGAATACACATGGATGTCGTCTGCGGAAATGAACTTCAGATAGGTCGCATAGACCTGAGAACTCACCTTCATATACTCGTTCATCCTCGGAGGGGCCACGATATAGTCAAGGGCAAGGGACGGATTGCGCTGTATCTCATTGTTGTCATAGACCCCGCCGCGCAGCTCGCCGCGATTCCTCCAGCGCCGCTGGCCGTTGATTTCGCGCACCCTGCTTACCACCTCGAAAAGCCGCGCCCTCCCGGAAATCCCGTACGACTTGAGCGACGGCGAAACGGCAAGGCATATGGTCTTTTCGGTCCTCGAAAGGTCGGCCACGACAAGATTGGCCGTCAGCGGATCAAGTCCCCTGGCGACGCACTCCACCGAAGCATAGAAAGACTTCAGGTCAATGGCTATGTATGTCCTTCCGCTTTTCAAAACAAATGCTCTCCCGGGGCAAATGTACGCCATTTTTTGCGTACATTTGTCACCCCAAAAGAGAATATACAACAATGTGGCTTGCACTTGCATTTCTGTCCGCGGCGCTGCTGGGACTGTATGACACCGCCAAAAAGACATCATTGAAGGACAATGCCGTTATCCCCGTACTGTTTCTCAACACAGTGTTTTCAACGCTGATTTTCTCCCCGTTCATCATTTCATCCTTAGCCGGGCAGGGAGGAGCCCCGTCAGGGGAGACAGGCCTGCTTCAGGCCCATCTGCTGACCTTTGCAAAATCCTGCATAGTGCTGACATCCTGGCTGTTCGGCTATTTCGGCCTGAAACATCTCCCCATCACGATAGTCGGCCCCATCAATGCTACGAGACCGGTTCTTGTGCTGCTCGGCGCAATGCTCCTGTTCGGGGAAAGGCTGAACGGATGGCAGTGGGGAGGAGTGGTCCTCGCAATGGCCTCGCTGCTGCTGTTGAGCCGTTCGGGCAAAAAGGAAAACATTGATTTCGCCCGCAACAAATGGGTCTGGCTTATAGCGGCAGCTGCACTGACAGGAGCCTGCAGCGGACTCTATGACAAATACATAATGCGGATGCTCGACGCCACCTTTGTCCAGGGATGGTACAACTTCTACCAGATGCTGCTGATGGGCCTTATGATGCTGCTTCTGTGGCTGCCCAACCGCCGCAAATCCACCCCGTTCCACTGGTCGTGGGCCATACCGCTGATCTCTGTGTTCATCTCCGCCGCCGACTTTGCCTACCTCTCCGCCCTCAGGCAGCCCGACTCGATGATTTCGGTGGTCTCGCTGGTCAGAAGGAGCTCGGTCATCGTGTCATTCCTGTGCGGTGCCCTCATCTTCAGGGAACGCAATCTCAAGGCCAAGGCCCTCGACCTCGCCTTCATCCTTGTGGGAATGCTTCTCATCTGGATCGGATCGCGATAGGAGGCTTCACCCGGGAAGTCTCTCAACCGTGCAGGCGCATCCTGATGAACTCCGTGCCGAAAAAGACCTCCGGGGCTCCGAAGGTACGGAAACCTATTGACTCATAGTAGGATATGAGGCGCGGGTGAAGCGGGTCCGCGACAAGTGTTATATTGTCATATCCTGCATTTTGCGCCCTGTCTATTGCATTTTCCATCAGTATTTTGCCAAGGCCGAGCCCGCGGTACTGCGGGAGTGCCGCAAGGGAATCGAGGTAATATTCCCCGGGCCCTGTCTCGAGCGGATTGGCAAACAGGTCAGGTCCTCCCGCGGATTTTACCATATTGAAGGTCTTCTCCCTCATCTGTGTGTAGAGATTGCCGTCATAGGAGACCATCACGGCTGCCGCCACCCCGTCTGCGTCGCATACAATCGTATTCTCCCAGCTGTAAAGCGTACCTCTTTCCCTGCATATGTCCACCAGGAATTCCGACGGGCTTTCAGTGTCCTCCTTTCCGAGCGCTGCCATCACGCAGCGTGCAATCACGGCCGCATCATCCTCACGCGCATTTCTTATCGTCAGATCAGGCCGTTTTCTTATATCCGGATCAGGTCTTTCCATATTCATATCCAAGAATTTATTAAATCTCCGGGCATGGAGCTTCGGAATCCTTAATTCCTGCCTTCCGTCCCGGAGAATCAATGTTCATAATGACCGGGCTGTACCGCCCGGATGTGCCGCCTACTGGGCAGGCTGCCATTTGCAGCGTACAGGAGAGACGATTGCCCCGTCCTTTTTAAGCTGCGCAAATGCCTTGTCCACCTCTTTGCGGTCAAGTCCCGAAAGGGTTGCCACTTCGCCTGCAGACACAGGCTTTCCTGCGCTGCGCATTGTCTCAAGCACTTTTTCTGTTGTTTCCATATTCTGATATTATCGGTTATTATTGAAGATTTCTACACATAATCCTCCACATCCCTGGCGGAGACCGGATTGCCTCCCAGGATCAGGAGCCTCTCCACCACATTGTGCAGCTCGCGGATGTTGCCCGGCCAGCTGTGCTTCTGGAGTGCTGCTATTGCCTCCGGGTCGAAGGCCCTTACCGGTTTGCCGCTTGCTGCGCATATCTGCCCTGCGAAATACTCTACAAGAAGCGGGATGTCCTCCTTCCTCTCATCGAGCGACGGCACCTTGATCACAATCACGCTCAGCCTGTGGTAGAGGTCCTCGCGGAAATTGCCCTTCTCAATCTCTGCCTTGAGGTCCTTGTTGGTCGCCGCAATCACGCGTACGTCCACCTCGATATCCTTGTCGCTGCCCACGCGCGAAAGCTTCTTCTCCTGGAGAACCCTCAGTACCTTCGCCTGGGCGGCAAGGCTCATATCTCCGATTTCGTCAAGGAAAAGAGTACCTCCGTCGGCCTGCTCAAACTTTCCCTTGTGCTGCTTGACGGCAGAGGTGAATGAGCCTTTCTCGTGGCCGAACAGCTCACTTTCAATGAGTTCTGAAGGTATTGCCGCGCAGTTCACCTCAATGTAAGGCATTGCGCTGCGGTCGCTCTGCTGGAAAATGCTCCTTGCCACCAGCTCCTTTCCGCTGCCGTTCGCGCCCGTGATGAGCACACGCGCATCGGTCGGAGCCACCTTTGCAATGATGTCGCGCACGTGCTGGAGCGCCTGCGACTGGCCGATCATCTGCTGCCCGTAAACCTTTTTCTTGAGCATCCTGTTGGCCTTGACAAGGTTGTTCTTGTCGGTGGCGTTTTTTATGGTGATCAGTATCCTGTTGAGGTCCAGCGGTTTCTGGATGAAATCAAAAGCCCCCTTCTTGATGCAGTCAACGGCGGTGCCTATGTCCCCGTGGCCGGAAATCATGATGACAGGGGAGTCCACCCCGTCTGCCACAAGCCTGTCGAGCACCTCTGTACCCTCCATTCCGGGCATCTTTATGTCGCAGAAAATGACATCGTAGCGCTCCTTTCCGGCCAATTCGAGTGCGGAAGGCCCGTCTTCTGCCAATTCAACCTCATAACCCTCATCCTGAAGGATCTCCTTCATGGAGTAACGTATCGACTTTTCGTCGTCAACAACAAGAATTTTCATACTATCAAAAATTTCAATGCCGGTTTCAACTCCCGACTATGGCAAATTTAGCAAATATTATTATTTTTGCCTTTATGATAACACATCTTAATCTTCCAGACATCATCATTGCCGTGGATGGTTTCTCCGCGACAGGAAAAAGCACCTTCGCCAAACTTGTTGCCAAGGAGTTCGGTTTCCTGTATCTCGATTCCGGGGCATTGTACAGGGGTGTGACCCTGTTTGCGCAGGAGCAGGGGCTCATAGAGGGGACTGACCGCATCGATACGGAGCGCCTCTATCCGATGCTCGGCGACCTAGACCTGCATTTCCGCGCCGATGGCCTGTATATGGGTGAACGGTGCATTGAAAAGGAGATCCGCTCGCTGAAGGTTTCTTCTTCGGTGAGCCCTATTGCCGTGCTTGCCCGTGTCCGCGAATGGGTGGACGGCAGGCTGCACGAGTACGGACGCCGCGGACGCGTGATAATGGACGGGCGCGATATCGGCACAGCCGTTTTCCCTGATGCCCAGCTCAAAATCTTTATGGTGGCCGACGAAAATGTGCGTGCCGGAAGGCGCTACGACGAGATGGTCGCAAAGGGGGAAAACCCTACGATGGAGGATGTGCTGAAAAATCTGCGCGAACGCGACTACATCGATTCCCACCGTGAGACCAACCCGCTCCGGCAGGCTCCGGATGCATATGTGTTGGACAATTCCGATATGACCCTTCACGAGGAGACGGTTTGGTTCAGGGGTCTTGTCCAGGGTAAATTCGGCATACTATGCTGACGGTAGAGGTCGATCCCGGTTCCGGCTTCTGCGGCGGAGTCATCCGTGCCATTTCCAGGGCGGAGTCTTTCCTGGACAGCGGAAAGGGGCCCCTGTATTCGCTCGGGGCCATTGTCCACAACGAGGAGGAGCTCCGCAGGCTCGAAGGCAAGGGACTGGTTGCCATAGACATAGATTCATTGAAGGACCATCCCGGCGCCGACGTGCTGATCCGTGCCCACGGTGAGCCTCCGTCCACATACGGGGAGGCCCGAAGGTACGGCATCCGCCTTACCGACTGCACCTGCCCGGTTGTGCTCCAGCTCCAGAAGAGGATCCGTGACGCATATCCGGCCCTGAAGGCTGCTGGCGGTACTCTGGTGATTTTCGGGAAAGTGGGCCACGCGGAGGTGCTCGGTCTCATCGGCCAGGTGGGAGGGGATGCTGTGGTCGTGCAGGACAGGGAGATGCTCGAGGAGGCAATCGCTGACGGAAGGATCCGCACGGATGCACCCGTGGAGGTATTTTCGCAGACCACCAAGAGTCCTCAGGAGTATGACGGGATCTGCGCCCTGCTCCGCTCAAGGGTTGCTTCGGTGGTATGCCATGACACCATTTGCCGTCAGGTCGCCTCGCGTCACGAGCGTCTTGCCGACTTTGCCCGGAGCCACGATGTGATTGTGTTCGTGACAGGCAGGTCGTCCTCCAACGGGAAGGTGCTTTCCGACCTGTGCCTCAGGGAAAATCCGCGCACACATTGCGTTACATCTGCTGACGAGGTCCTCGCCGGGTGGTTCTCCGACGGTCAGAGCGTGGGGGTGTGCGGCGCTACGAGCACTCCGAAATGGCTGCTGGACGCAGTGGCCCGGAAAATTCTGGAATTTTGAAGATTCCTTTGCATCTTACCGGACAAAACTGTAATTTTGCAGTCTATTTGCTTGACAAATCATAAATCATTTAGTTATATGGCAACAACAGCTGATTTCAAAAACGGACTTTATCTCAATTACAACGGCAAACCTTGCAGCATCGTATGGTTCCAGCATGTAAAGCCGGGAAAGGGTCCCGCTTTCGTAAAGACCAAGCTCCGCAACCTTGAGAACGGACGTATCCTTGAGAATACTTTCACCGCCGGTGCAAAGATCGAGACCATCAATGTCGAGAGGCGTCCTTACCAGTTCCTCTATGCTGACGACGAGGGATTCAACTTCATGCACGAGGAGACCTTCGAGCAGATCCATCTTCCAAAGGATGTCGTTGATAATTCAGACCTTATGAAAGAGGGACAGCATGTGGAGATGATGTTCGTCACCGAGCCTGAGGAGAGGTGCCTTACCTGCGAGCTTCCTACCTATGTGGAGCTTGAGGTGACCTATGCAGAGCCTGCTGTCAAAGGCAACACCGCTTCTACAAGTGCCCTCAAGGAGGTTACCCTCGAGACCGGCGCAAAGGTGATGGTTCCGCTCTTCATCAACCAGGGCGAGAAGATTTCCATCAACACTTCGGACCGCTCATACGGCCAGCGCGTTTAGGGTTTTTCCCATATTAATGCTGAACAGGGACCGGTGCAAACCGGTCCTTTTTTCGGCTCTTACCGCTCACGATTTGCCGCAATTGAGGCTGTCCCGGAAGCTGCTTGTAATATATAACACCGGGAAACAATCCGGAACTGCTTATTAATTGAAATTCAGATATGGAAAAGATATTGTTCGTATGCCACGGCAACATCTGCCGTTCGCCGATGGCGGAATTCATTTTCAAATCCCTTGTCAGGGAAAGGGGGCTCGGGGGAGAGTATTATGCCGAAAGCGCGGCAGTGTCGGCCGAAGAGCTGGGTAACCCCATTTACCCTCCGGCAAAAAGCTGTCTGACAAGGCATGGAATCGCCTTTGACCGCGGGAAATGTGCGCGGCAGGTCCGTCCGTCGGACTACGATGCCTTTGACAGGATAATCTGTATGGATGCATCCAACCTGCGGCTCATAAAGCGTATCATCCCGGACGATCCGCAGGACAAAATCTGCCTGATGATGTCATTTGCCGGAAGCAGCCGTGATGTCGCAGACCCTTGGTACACAGGCGATTTCGAAGCCACCTACCGTGACATCCTCTCCGCTTGCAAGGCGATGCTCAATCTGTAAGGCTTCTGCCGGGCAATGCTCCTGCCATTCCCTGTACAAGGCCTGGCCGCTGCCCCAGGCTCTGCACCTGAATATCCGTGAGATTATTGGTAGAAGGTATCCCACATCAGACTGGGCGCGGTCACGCGCCGCACTTATCCTCGTGAAATTCACCTGGCACGGGGATATGCCCTACAATGGTGCAGAATGGGGGTTGGCGTTCCCGGTGAGGGCAATTTGTCTCCACCGGGAACGGGATAGTGCCCCACAGGTACCTGTGGAGGGTCTGCCCGTGCCAGGTGAATTTCACGGGAGGTGGTATTGACGATAAGATGCGTACTGGCACCGCAGCCGGAATATGACCTGCGGCTGCTACGGCCACAGCTGCGGGGAGCTCGGCCCAAGGGCTCTCCTCGCTGTGGCCGTTGCGCTGTAAGCGACTGGGGGTTGAAAAGGGTATATGCAGGCATCAGCCTGCATATGCCTATGCCTTTGGGCCACAGGCCCAAAGGCATACCGTGGCCCACACCTGGCAGCCCTCGCACCGGCCCACGAAACCGAGTTTCTCCGTGGTGGTAGCCTTTACCGACACGCAGTCCTCCGCCACCTCCATGCACGATGCAAGCGCCTGCCGCATCGCCGGCACATAGGAGGCAATCTTGGGCCTCTGCAGGGCAATCGTCACATCGGCGTTGCCCACCTTCCAGCCCTTAGCGGCGGCCATTTCCACCACTTTCTTCAGCAGCAGCTTGCTGTCCACACCCTTCCACTCGTCGGAAGTGTCCGGGAAGAAATGTCCGATGTCCCCGAGAGCCAGCGCCCCCAGAATCGCATCGCAAAGTGCGTGTATGGCAACATCCCCGTCCGAATGGGCCACGAATCCCACCGGGGCATCATCAATCCTGACCCCTCCGAGCCACATCGGAATCCCTCCGGCCATGGCGTGGACGTCATATCCGTTGCCCACCCTGAACGGGCACCTGTTTTCCATTGTATCCATCTTATTGTCGTTTCATCCAACGTAATATCCTGTAAGCCCTTCCCGGAAAGCCGGAAAAGACATTCTCAAAATTACCTCAAATAATCCATATCGACAAATTATTCAGCTGCTTGCGTGTTTTTTTCGACACCAACCGGACAACCCCCGGATTGCAGCCGGCTCATTTCCGGTAGAAAAACCTGCACCGGAAAACCGGATCAAATCTGATGCAGGTCAATCTTTTTCATATTCATAAAGCAAAAAAATGCTATCTTTGTTTGATACCAACACCAATAAAGCAAAAGATATGGCAACTTTCGGATGGTTCGGAGACCAGGAACACAGGGTTTTCAACTACAAACCAAGATACTATGACCCCGAAAAGGAGGAACGCCGCCGCATGTTCGGCAAAGTGGACGGCTCCATGGACAAAAAGAATGAAAACGGCAACGACACCTATGTGCCGGGCTCATATATCCACGGTGCATTCCGTGACGGCAACTATGCCCGCCGCCGCGGGAGTTCGCGTGCCCAGACCATCATAGGTCTCATCGGCCTTGCGCTTATCGTGGTGGTACTTATCTACATAGTGAAATTCTACTCCCTGCTGTAGCATGATCCGTGTCCTACCGGGCAACATAGCCAACCTCATTGCCGCCGGCGAAGTCGTCCAGCGTCCTGCCTCCGTGGTCAAAGAACTGATGGAGAACGCAGTGGATGCCGGAGCGACACAGGTGTCAGTAGTCATACGCGACAGCGGGCGCACCCTTATCCAGGTCATCGACAACGGTTGCGGGATGAGCCCCGACGAGGCGGAACTCTGCTTCGAGCGCCACGCCACCTCCAAAATCGCCACGGCGGAAGACCTTTCCGAGATAATGACCTTCGGATTCCGCGGCGAAGCCCTCGCGTCGATTGCTGCAGTGGCACAGGTGACACTCAAGACCCGCCGCGGGGAGGACGAGGTCGGCACCGTGGTGGAAATGGCGGCGTCACAGATAGCCGGACGCACCTCAGCCGCCTGCCCGAAGGGGACCAACATCGCCGTCCGCGACCTGTTCTACAACGTCCCTGCACGCCGCAAATTCCTCAAATCCGACAACGTCGAATTCAAACACATCGTCGATGAATTTACCCGCGTCAGCATCACACGCCCGCAGGTCAGCTTCACCCTTACCCACAACGACAGGGAAATCTTCGTGCTCCATAGTGCCAAAATGCTGAAATACAGGATCCAGGACCTGCTCGGAGCATCCGCCGTCGATAAGGTTGTGAGTATGGACACACAGACCTCTGTCGCACGCATCAGCGGATTTCTCGGGCGCCCGGACCTAAGCACCAAGACTGCCGGAAAGCAGTTTTTCTTTGTGAACGGCAGATTTTTCCGCAGCGCATATTTCCACAAGGCCGTGATGAAGGCATATGAAAACCTTGTCGCCCCGGGCACGGTTCCATCCTACTTCCTGTTCCTCGAATGCCCTCCGGAATCGGTGGATGTCAACATCTCTCCAACCAAGACTGAAGTGAAATTCGAGAACGACTCCGTAATCTTCCAGGTACTGTATGCCTCTGTGCACGAGGCACTCGGGCGCAACTCCTTCGGCTCTGCGATGGATTTTGACACATCCGGAGTGCCCGAAATGCCGGTGCTCGGCAAGAATTTCGAGAGCTTCAGGGGCGAAATAGGGACGCCGGACCCGGCAGTGGACCCGCTCTACGACCCGTTTGCCCAGACCGGCGGCATACACGACCCGTTCTCCGGAGAGAATGCCGGGTCGGATGGCTCCGGTAGTTTCCAATCGCCTGATTGCGAAGGTGTTGCCAATGGATTTGCGTCTCCGGGCACTGACGGCTTCCCTCCGGCATCCTTCGGCGGACAGCAATATACCCCGGCCGGGCCATATGCAGGGACACCGTCCGGTTTCCCGCAGGCTTCCCAAAGCGAAGGCGGCAGCTTCCCGCAGGGGGCTGACTACCGCACGGGTACATATTCCGGCAGGACGGGAGACTGCGGCCAGCTTTTCGACGGGATGAATGTGCCTACCGCTTCGGCCATAGTCCTTGACGGCAGGTTCATCGTCACCCGCGCCAAGTCAGGCCTCCTCCTTGTGCACATAGCCCGTGCCCGCGAACGCATTCTCTACGAGCGCTTCCTGAAAGCTGTACAGGCCAATGACCGTGTCTGCCAGACCGCCCTTTTCCCGGTCCAGGTCACCGTGGGCACGGAAAACCGCCTCGTCTTTGACGAGCACTCCGGCCTCCTGCAGTCCCTCGGTTTCGACATCACACCGTTCGGCACCGACACCATTGTCGTGGGCGGAGTCCCCGAAGGATTTTCGTGCGAACGTCCGGCTGTCGAGGCGCTGATGGCCGACCTGCTCCGCATCCTCGAGGACAGCCCGGAGCTGGTCAAAGGAATGATGGAAAGCACCATAGCCGAAAAACTTGCCTCTGCCGGGGCGGTGAGAGGTGAAAGGATAACATCTCCTGTCCAGGCCCAAAGACTTATAGACCAGGTATTTTCCTGCGACAATCCTGAATACACGACCAGGGGGCACAGGATAATGTCCATACTTTCAACAGACGAAATCGAAAAGAAATTCTGATGAGTTACTACAATAATGCAAACAGCGGAGGCTTCATGTCCAACATTCCTCCGGTCACGAAAAACCTTGTATTGATAAACCTTCTTGTCTTCGTTGCCACCCTGATCAACGAGGACTTCATGATAAGGACATTTGCAATGTTCTACCCGTCCTCGTCCCTTTTCAGGCCGTGGCAACCGGTTACCCATATGTTTATGCACGGGGGATTCTGGCACATATTCTTCAATATGTACACGCTCCTTATGTTCGGTACCGTAGTGGAGAGGGCAATGGGTTCGAAGAAATTCCTGACATTCTACTTCATCACCGGACTCGGGGCAGTGGCCCTCCACATGGGCGTGCAGTGGCTCCAGGTCCAGCATTACCTTTCGGCCGTAAATGCCCCTGCCTATTGGGCTGTCATGCGGACTCCGACCGTGGGCGCCTCCGGTGCAATCTACGGAGTGCTCCTCGGCTTCGCAATGCTCTATCCTGACACCCCGCTTACTCTCATATTCCCGCCCATCACGCTGAAAGCCAAAGTGTTCGTTCTGATTTTCGCAGGCATTGAGCTTGTGACAGGCGTGTTCGGAATGGCTGACGGAGTGGCCCATTTCGCCCATCTGGGCGGCATGCTCTTCGGATGGCTGCTGCTGAGGTGGTGGCGCAGGACAGGGCGCATCTACCACTACAACGAGTGGATATAGCCTATGGCCCGCAGGAGGAAAAAGGGAGGGATTCTGTTCGGAATCACAAGCAGGACGCTGATGCTCATAGCGGCAGCCCTGCTCGGACTCAGTTACCTTTCGGTCATTGTCAATCCCGCCAAAGTGTGGTGGATGACCGTTTTCGGACTGCTGTTTGTCCCTGCCGCCCTTCTCAACCTTTTCCTTCTCGTATGGGCCATTTACAGAAAGTCGCGGGCCGTTCTCATCCCCGCTGTGGCCCTGCTCCCTGCAGCTCTTTTTGCCGGTCTTTATTTCCAGTACCATCCTTCCGGTGAACGGGAGGAGCCTGCCGGGGATGCAACTGACGTGAAGATCGTCTCCTACAACGTGGGACGTTTCCGTTGCGGGGCCTCAGACATGACTCCCCAGGCCTCGGCAGACAGCATTGTGGATTTCCTCAATTCAACGGATGCCGACATAATCTGCCTCCAGGAGTTCCACCTCGACAATGTCACCGACATAAAGAAGTGGTTTGCAAAGAGATTCAAAGGTTATTACCTTGACTACTATGTCTATACGCTGCGCAGCGGACGGGTGGGCAACATTATCCTGAGCCGTTTCCCTTTCAAGGGCAAGGGCAAGATAGAGTTTGACAACAGCACCAATCTCGCGCTTTATGGCGACTGCAGCATCGGAGGGCGCAACCTCCGCATCTACAACTGCCATTTCCAGAGCTACAGCCTGTCGGTGCCACACCTTGCAAAAAGTATCCGCGAAGACTACCGCGAAGCGGTGAAATATACTGAAAACAAGATGAAATCCTCCGTGCCGATCCGTGCCGGACAGGTGGACATAGTGATGAAACATATTGAGGAATGTCCGACTGAGGCTGTGGTGACTGGCGATTTCAACGACAATCCGCTGTCATACACATATTACAGGCTCAGCCGGGGGCGCAGGGATTCGTTCCGGGAGGCGGGAAACGGTTTCGGGGCCACCTATTATGCATTCAGGCCGTTTCTGCGCATCGACTATGTCCTTTGCCCGGAAAGTGTGCAGCCGGTGGGCCACGAAGTGGTGCACAACCGTTTCTCGGACCATTATCCGGTTGTGGCAACCCTGCGGATATGATGCCCTCCGGGGTGTGTTGCTGAATTAAACCTCTCCCCGTGGAAACGGATGGCGAGAAATAGTAATAAACAATAGAGAATACACAATGAGAAAGGATATCAATACCATAATGGCGGAGACTCTGGCTGTGCTCCGCAAGGGGGGTGTGATACTCTATCCGACGGATACCGTCTGGGGCATCGGATGCGATGCCACCAATCCGGAGGCCGTGGCCCGTGTCTATGAAATCAAGCGCCGCAGCGACTCCAAGTCCCTTGTGCTGCTTTCGGACAGCCTCGACACTGTCGGCAGGTTCGTCAGGGAGATTCCGGATATGGCGGTTAGCCTTGTCGAAGTCAATGACAGTCCTATGACCATCATCTATCCCGGTGCCATCTGCGGAAAGGCTCCGGAGGCGGGCGAAAAGCCGGTGGCAGACCGCCATTTTCTTGCCTATAATGTTGTGGCTGAAGATGGTACGGTGGGTATAAGGGTGCCTATGATGGAGTTTTGCCGCAACCTTGTGTTCAAGCTCGGCAGGCCCATAGTGTCCACTTCGGCCAATATTTCCGGTGAACCGTCGCCCAAGTCGTTTGCGGAAATCCCGCAGGAGATAAAGGATGCCGTGGACTATGTCGTGGAGCCGTATCTCGAGCGTGAATCCACTGGAAAGGCTTCGCAGATCATCAAGGTCGGGCTGAAGGGCGAAATCGAGATTATACGTCCGTAAATCACAGATTGCCGGTTGAATGGAAATATTTTATTCATATGATGCCTCGCCGCAGGTGTGCCTTCTCGACCAGGAGGAGACCCGCCACTGCGTGAAGGTGCTGCGCCACCGTCCGGGCGATGGGGTGACGGTTATTGACGGCCGCGGGACAATGTACCGCTGCATACTTTCGGACACTTCGCTTTCAGGAGCGGTCTGCAATGTGGTCGAGGCGGTTCCGGGTTGGGGGGCGCATCCTTACAGGCTCACTCTCGCCGTGTGTCCCACAAAGAACAATGACCGCTACGAATGGTTCGCCGAAAAGGCCACGGAGGTGGGTGTGGACGAGATTGTACCGGTCATCGGGGAGCACTCCGAGAGAAAGGTCTATAAGACCGACAGGCTCCGCAGGATACTGCTTTCTGCCGCCAAACAGTCCCTCAAGGCTGCCATTCCGCAGGTCAGGGAGCCCCTGGGCGTGCGTGATTTCATTGAGGATGCTCCGGAGGATGCCCTCAAACTGATTGCCTGCTGTTTCGAAGGGGAGGTGCCGCGCCTGTCGGTGAAGGAGGCGCTGGAGGATTCTGCCGGTCGGGAAATCATTGTCCTGATTGGCCCTGAAGGGGATTTTTCTCCGGAGGAGGTTACTGCCGCGGTTGCCCGGGGCTTTGTCCCTGTCCATCTCGGGTCGTCGCGCCTGCGCACCGAAACCGCTGCCCTGACCGCCGCCGAAGCCGTGTATTTCCATTATATGTAACAGGCTGATTCAATATTGCCGGTCCATGTTTACACCCTTCATAAGGCCCGGAGCAACGGCCACGCCCTTTCAGCGACTTGGCTGTCCGCTTCCAAACATTCACCGGGTCCAACCTTAAATGTTGAATATCAAATGAAAACCATAGGCGTAATATCCGACACCCACGGGGTGTTTTCCGACGAATTCCGCGATTTCCTCTCGCCGGCCGATGAACTCTGGCATGCGGGCGATTTCGGCGGAGGAATTGACTTTGTCCACACAATCTCCGCTTTCAAGCCCCTCGTGGGCGTGTACGGCAACTGCGATGCGCAGGAAATCCGTTTCGAGTGCCCTCTGGTCCAGCTTTTCAATTGTGAAGACCTCAAGGTGATGATGACCCACATCGGCGGCTATCCGGGCCATTATCCGCTCAATGTCAGGGCCATGATTGACCGTCACCGTCCCGACATCTTCGTATGCGGCCATTCCCACATACTCCGGGTGATGCCCGACCACGAATTCCACTCCGCCCTCCATCCGGAAAACCCACTGCTTGTGGTCAATCCGGGCGCGGCCGGTCTGCAGGGATGGCAGGTGGAAAGGACTGCCCTGCGCTTCACTGTCTCCGGAAGCAGCATTTCGGATATGGAGGTATTCTCGCTTCCAAAATAGGCGTCTATTACCATTTTTATTATTCGTTAAGTCTTGAGATTAAACGATTTACTCCCAAAAAATTGATTTTTTCCATTGACATCAGAAAAATGTGATGTACTTTTGCCGGACAAAAGGTTTTTTAACAGTTTTAGTCTTATGAAAAAAGTAATCATGTCAATGGCCGCAGTTGCAGTGCTCTTTTCAGTTGCTGCCTGCAACAACTCCTCCAAGAAAAGCGGAGAGGCCGTAGAAGAGGCTGTAGAGAATGTCGCTGACTGCAAGGAAGCAGGTGAGGGCGAAAAGGAAGGCGAGTGCTGCAAAGATGCAGCCGATTCTCTCGGACAGGCTGCCCAGGAAGTAGTAGAGGCTGCTGCTGAATAATCCAGCTCTGCCGTTCCAAATGGTCAGTTGACCCGAGAAAGGTCATCCTTATCAGATTCTCAAGCATCCGGACAATGTCCAGGTGCTTTTTTTTGTGTCCCTGCCTCTTGGCGCGGGTGTTGAAATCGCCTCCGAGCATATTTGCTATTTCAGCATATTCTGTCTATTTTTGCGCGTATTTCATTTGATAATTCTTAAGCAATATGGCCGACTGTCCCCGCAACGGTTCAGAAGGCTTTCTTTCAGTTAATCCTTATGGCATCCGGTAAAGACAAGTCCATATGGTTCTGCACCTCGTGCGGAAATGAGTACTCGAAGTGGATGGGACGCTGTCCTGCCTGCGGCGAGTGGAATACCATGGCCGAAAAGAGCGTTGCCACAGGCAAGCCGAAAAAGAATGCTCCGGTGGTCGCACCCGCATCGGGAGACAACAGGCCCCAGAGGTTGCGTGAAGTGGGTTCCGCCCAGGAGCACCGCATCTCGCTCGGTATGCCGGAGGTGGACCGTCTCCTCGGGGGAGGCCTTGTGGAAGGGTCCCTTGTTCTGATTGGCGGAGAGCCGGGCATCGGCAAGTCAACGCTTTCCCTTCAGATACCCCTTGGGTGTCCGGGGCTAAGGACGCTGTATGTGACGGGCGAGGAGAGCACGCGTCAGGTCAAGATGCGTGCGGACCGCATCAGCGGCGGCAATCTCCCGGAAGACTGCCTCATTTTCAGCGAGACGCAGATTGAGAATGTGCTTGAGCAGGCAATGGAGGTCAATCCCGGGCTGATGATTGTGGATTCGGTCCAGACGATGTATTCGCAGACTGTGGATTCTTCCGCCGGAAGCGTCTCGCAGATCAAGGAGGTGGCCTCGGTCCTTCTGCGCTTCGCAAAGTCCTCGGGCATACCGGTGATCCTTATCGGGCACATCACCAAGGACGGCTACATCGCCGGTCCGAAAATTCTCGAGCACATAGTCGATGTCGTGCTTCAGTTTGAGGGCGACGACAAGGGACCGTACAGGATTCTGCGCAGCATTAAGAACCGTTTCGGCTCCACTTCCGAACTCGCTGTCTTTGAGATGACAGGCACCGGCCTCCGTGAGGTCACCAATCCTTCGGAGATACTTATGCCGATGACCGGGCAGGGGCTCAGCGGGACCGCAATCGCTGCGATGCTCGACGGACAACGGCCTTTTCTGTTTGAGGTCCAGGCGCTTGTGAGTACGGCAGCCTATGGTACGGCCCAGCGCAGTGCGACCGGATTCGATGTGCGCAGGCTCAATATGCTGCTTGCGGTACTGGAAAAGCGCGCAGGGTTCAAACTCAATATGAAGGATGTGTTCCTCAATATGGCGGGAGGCATACGTATCACGGAGCCGGCGTGCGATCTGGCGGTGGTCTGCGCGGTGCTTTCATCCAATTTCGATTTTGCCATCGACCCGGAATTCTGTTTTGCGGGTGAGGTGGGACTCAGCGGCGAGATCCGCCCTGTCAACCAGATTGACCGCCGCATCGCCGAGGCAGCCCGTCTCGGATTCAGAAAGATTTTCATATCCAAATATGCCACCCTTGAAAAGGGAGCATGTCCGGGCATCGAAATTGTCCGTGTCGCCGATATCCCGGCACTTGTAAAAACAGTCTTCAAATGATTAGCGCCGTTCCTGTTGCAAAATGCCTCCGCAGCTTTCTGTTTGCTGTCTTGTGCCTTGCCGTCTGTGCCCGTTCTTCCGCTGCCGCCGGTGCCCGTCCGGGAATGGGTGGCTGCGGTGCTTCGGTGCAGGTTTTTGCTGATGCAGGACAAAAGGCTCCGGGGACAGAAGGGAACGGCGCTCCCGGTACGGTGTGCGAAGATATTGAGGCCTACATCCGCACCGCCACTGCTTCCGGACCGCTGTCGTCAGCCCAGATAGGCGTGATGGCAGTAAAGTTCGGAGGCGACACCGTGGTGGCCTGGAACAGCGGCCGGATGCTTGTGCCGGCATCAAATGCCAAACTCATTTCCACCGGCCTTGCCCTTCACGGGCTCGGCTCATCATACAGATTCAAAACCACCCTTGCCTACTCCGGCTCAATCTCCGGCGGCACCCTTCATGGCGACCTCTATATCATCGGCGGAGGAGACCCGACTCTCGGAGCCAAAGATTCCATTGCCGTGCAGGCCCAGACGCTGTTTTCCCGCTGGAAATCAATGATCCGCAGCGCCGGGATAGAACGCATTGAAGGCCGTGTGATAGGTGACGGACGGTTTTTCGACGGACCTGAAAGCCACGGATCCTGGCTTGCCGAAGACCTCGGGACATATTACGGCACTGGAGGAAATGCCCTGAGCTTCTACCGCAATGTCAAGGATTTCACAGTAACGGCCGGCGCCTCGGCAGGGGACCCGCTCAAGATTACCGAGGGCTATCCCGACACCCCGTGGATGAATTATCAGTTTTTCTGTTCGACCGGGCGGAAGGGGACAGGAGATATGCTGTATCTCTATGCCACAGACCTTTATCCCGTAGCCGAACTGCGCGGTACGCTTGCCTCCGACCGCAAGACAAAGAAGGTCGAGTGCAGCAATAAGTTCGGGACATACACCTGTGCGTGGTATTTTTGCAAATATCTGTGTGATAATGGCTTGGAGGTGACGGAAGGGCCTTCTGACATCGCCCCGCGCGGATTTGTCCGCAGCCTTCCGGGCACGTATTCCGGCACAGATCCCGCATCGGACCTGACCATTATCGGGGAGACCCTTTCCCCTGAAATCAGCCGCATAGCCTACATCACCAATATGCGCAGCGACAATTTCTATGCTGAAGCGCTTTACCGCATCCTTGGCAGGGAGATGACCGGGTCTGCGTGCTACGATTCGTGTGCAGTGGCTCAGGGAAGAGCCCTCTCCGGCCTTGGCCTGCTGACTTCCGGCAGTGCACATCTTGTGGACGGCAGCGGTCTTTCCCGCAAAAATCTCGTCAGCCCCGCTTTCTTCTGCAGTTTTCTGCACCGAATGATGGAATTGCCCGAGTTCCCTGACTATATCCGCAGCCTCCCTCAACCCGGTGTCGGCACCCAGGTCGGCCGAATGAGATATGAGGATGCATCTGCCAGGGAGAGAGTCTATTACAAGAGCGGTTCGATGGAGGGTGTCCGCTGCTACAGCGGCTATGTCGTCCCGACTGACGGCGGCAAAGAGGATACGGTCATCTTCTCCGTGATGGTCAACAATTACACCGGCCCTTCCTGGAAACTCCTCAACACAATCGACCACATCATTGCCCTCATCGCCGCCACCAACTGATTTTTCCCCGCCAGCTCCATGGGGAAAATCCCTTGCGTAAGGTTCCCGGTAGTCCGTCGGACCCATTGCCGTAGATTGCCCGGTACTACTCTTTTAAGTGTTACAAAGTACTACCCGCATCTGTATTCTGCTGCTCACATGACCGCCCGAACCGGGAGGTGCCGCGTCGCTGGAGTGGGAAGGACCCGGCCTGCCCTCATGAAATTCACCTGGAACGGGGATATGCCCTACAGTAGTGTAGAATGGGGGTTGGCGTTCCCGGTGAGGGCAATTTGTCTCCACCGGGAACGGGATAGTGTCCCACAGGTACCTGTAGAGGGGTTGCCCGTGCCAGGTGAATTTCACGGGAGATGGTATTGACGAGAAGATGCGTACTGGCACCGCAGCCGGAATATACGCACTCCGGCTGCATCGGCCACAGCTGCGGGGAGCTCGACCAAAGGGTTCTCCTCGCAGTGGCCGTTGCGCTGTAAGCGGTTGGGGTTGAGTGGCTTGGCGCAATCAAAGCCAACGTAAGCAATATTATTTGTAGAAGGTATCCGCATTAGACTGGGCGCGACCACGCGCCGCGTTGGAGCGTCAATGAGATTTCCGAAGGAAATCGAATAGCGGAGACGCCCGCTGGAGCAAAGCGGAAGCGGTGTGCCCCTAAAGGGGCTGTCTGCGTCAGCAGACTGGGGTTGAAAATAAAGGAAGCAGGCATTGCCTGCTTCCTTTATTTTATTTTCCGGCTATCCGCTGCTCCCATTTCCAGGCGGCGGCAAGTGTCTCTTCCACAGACCTTTCTGCCTTCCAGCCGAGCTTTTCGTTGGCAAGTGTTGGATCTGCCCAGATTGCGGTCACGTCGCCGCTGCGTCTCGGGGCAAACTTGTAGTTGAGCTTCAGATTGTTGACCTTCTCGAATGCATTTACAAGCTCCAGAACCGACACAGGCACGCCTGTGCCGATGTTGAACACCTCATAGTCATTCTCCATCTTTCCGTCAATCATCCTGCCGACAGCGCATACATGGGCCTTTGCGAGATCCACGATGTCGATATAGTCCCTCTGGCAGGTCCCGTCAGGCGTAGGGTAGTCATTGCCGAAAATGCTCAGGCACTCCCTCTTGCCGATGGCCGTCTGGGTGATGAAAGGAACGAGGTTGTTGGGCACTCCGCGCGGAAGCTCTCCGATGAGTCCCGAAGGATGGGCGCCGATAGGATTGAAATACCTCAGTGCTATGCCCTTGAGTGCACCTTCACCCTCACTGTAGGCTTTCACGCAGTCGCGCAGTATGTCTTCACAGATCTGTTTGGTATTGCCGTATGGCGAGGTGGCCGGCTGCCTTGGAGACTCCTCGGTGACAGGAAGCACGTCAGGCTCTCCATAGACCGTGGCCGATGACGAGAACAGCACATTGCATCCGCTCTTCTGGGCGTGGGCCACGGTGAGCAGGTTCATGAATGAGGTAAGGTTGTTGTTGTAGTATTTCAGAGGCTCTGCAACTGATTCGCCCACTGCCTTGAATGCGGCGAAATGGATCACAGCGTCGATATGGTATTCTGCGAAAAGATTATGGACGGCCTCGAGGTCGCAGAAATCCATCTTCACGAACGGGAGGTTGTCCCTGCCCGTAATCTTTTTTACACCCTCGAAGCAGGTCAGGTCACAGTTGGACATGTCATCCGCAACGACCACGTCATAGCCTGCGGAAATCAGCTCTACTGTCACGTGGCTGCCGATGAAGCCGGCGCCACCGGAAACAAGTACAGTCTTTGCCATAATCCCCAAATGCTATTTGCCGGCGGTAATCACGGCGCTGAGCCTTTCGTAGAGCTCGTCAACCTTGGTGCACATCTCTTTGCGCAGACCGTTGAAATAGGTGCGGAGATTGCCTTCCACCTTCTCGTTGGCCTTGTCCTTCATATCGTTGTAAAGGTCCACAGCCTCGCTGATGATGTCACCGAGCTCCTCGCTCGCCTTATGCGGATTGATTGATACAAAAAGAACGCAATCATCGATGAAATCGCCGATAAGATACTCGACGTCTTTTTTGAAATCCCTGAGATTCATATTAATAGTTTTAAGTGATGTGTGGAATAGGGAATCTTCAAAAGACTCCTGAACATATTCCTTCTGCAAATGTAATAAATTCTATTGAATAATCCTTCTGACACCCAGTATCCTTCCCACGTTTTCGTAGCAGTCCTCCGAGCCCGGGTCCAGGGAATTGATCCTGACAAGCTGCGAGGCGTGGATGATGCGGCCTCCTCCGATGTACATCGTCACGTGTGTGGGCCTGTCCTTTTCGATGTTGCCGAAAAATACAAGGTCGCCGGGGCGGAGTGCCGACAGGTCATCCTCCGTCAGCGCATACCCCTCTGCAGCCGCCCCGGATGCCGTCTCCGGAGATGCCATCACGCCAAGGGGACGCCTCCTTGCCTTTTCCAGAAGGGAAGCGGCATCGACAACTGTCCCGGTGCGGTACATCGCCGAAGAATTGCGCGGCAGCAGCATCCCGTTCATCCAATATGAAAACTGGACAATCCCGCTGCAGTCGAATCCCTTGGTGGAGCATCCTCCCCACAGATACGGGACTCCCAGATACCTCAGCGCCTCAGCCACGACATTCTCCGCGGTGCACCTGGCTTCACTCCGCCACTTCCCGTAGTCGAGGACGTCCTTTGCACGTACCCATCCCGTCTGCCCGGAAGGCATCACTATGCCCACGAAACCGGCCTTCTTCCTGCCGCTTCGCCTTAGGACATCGCCCCTGACAAGGTCCGAAATCCGCCCGGCATTCTCCGACGGAGACTCGAATACGTGACTCCAATCTGCTGTCACGATGTATTTCTCAGCCTTGTCGTACCCCTGCGGAAGAGGAACGAGTGCAAGAGCGTTCACCCAGGCCTCGTACCCGTCCGGTACACGGATGCGACGCCAATACCCGGTCGAATCGAGAACCTCGGCCTGAGTGCCCATAAGAGCCTGTGTCTCAAGAGGTGACTCATAGTCCGGATGAAGCCTGAGCTGCGCCACCGAGATGGCAACCACGACATCCTGACTGCTGGCATTCCCGCAGAAAAGCAGCATAGCGCACACGGCGCACAGTATAAATTTCAGTCTCATATTACAAAAATTCCATTTGTTATTGCAGTCTCTGCCTGTCGGGACAGCAATCATCCGGAGCCATCGGACAGCCTGCCATGTCATCCAGCAGCCTTCCCTGCCAGGTGTCCCTCTCTTCGAGCCTGCGGTCCAGCATCCTCAGGATCTCGAAATTGCGCACAAGCCCCCATCTGCTGCTGCGCACAAAGCGCGGAGGCATCTCCCCGGCAATCCTCTCAATCCAGAGGTCGGGGCGGAGCCTTTCGAGCATGTCAATCATAAAGTCCAGATACTCCGGAAGATCCATTTCCACAAACTCCGACGGGTCCGCGTCGTGCTCGGCTTCCATTCTTGTCCCCTTGACAAACTGGAGCTGGTGGAACTTCACGCTCGTAAGCGGCAGGTCATTTATGAGGCTGCATTCCTGAAGCATCATCTGGACCGTCTCTCCGGGAAGCCCGAGTATGAAATGGGCCCCCGTGTCGATGCCCCTTTCCGCCGTTGCCCTCACAGCCTGCTGCGCGATGGCAAAGCCGTGTCCGCGGTTGATGCGTGAGAGCGTCTTGTCGTAGCAGGACTCTATGCCGTATTCGAGGGTGACGAGCGGAGCTCCGATGACCTTTCCGCCGAGGGTGCGCTGCCATCCTTCCAGCACCCTTCCTTCGCGCAGGTCCGCCAGGAAATCGAGCTTCTCCGCGTCCACGCAGTCCGGCCGCGTGCCTATGGTGATGCCGACAATCTCCGGATGCGAAAGGGCCTCGCAATAGAGCCGCCTGAGGGTTTCCAGTGGGGCGTAGGTGTTGGAATACGGTTGGAAATAGGCAAGATAGCCTGTCACTCCGCGGTATCGCACCCTGTGAAATCCGATGCCCTCGTCAATCTGGGTCCGGATGCTCTTGCCGGGGGTGCTGTAGCCGGGATGGAAGGCGTCATTGTTGCAGTAGGTGCACCCGCCACGGCCGCAGGTCCCGTCCCTGTTGGGACAGGTGAACCCCGCATCTATCACCAGCTTCTGGAGCCTCTGGCCGTAGGTGCGCCTGTAATAACCCGAAAACGTGTTGTATCTCTTGCCTTCCGGAAACATAATGCATTGCCCGGGTGCCGCAGCGGCATCCCCCGTAAATAAGTCTTCAAAAATACCTCATAAAAACCATAATGGCAAAAAATAAACGGTTCCTTCACGAAAAATGATTATCTTTGCACATTAAATTGATTCCAATGCAGCAGAAATTTTATCCAGAGATTCCTGAGGGACTCACATTTGATGACGTTTTGCTCGTGCCCGCCCGCTCGGAAGTGTTGCCGAGAGATGTGGATGTCTCTACATTCTTTACCAGGGAAATAAAGCTTCATGCCCCGATTGTGTCTTCGGCGATGGATACCGTCACCGAAGCAGAACTTGCCATCGCAATGGCGAGGTCCGGAGGTATCGGAGTGATTCACAAGAATATGCCTATTGAAGTCCAGTGCGAGCAGGTACGCCGCGTGAAAAGGGCCGAAAACGGAATGATATACGACCCTGTCACCATCCGTCCTGACGCCACCGTCGGGGAGGCTCTCGCAATGATGGCAAAGCACCATATCGGCGGCATCCCCGTGACCGACGAAAAGGGCTATCTCATCGGCATCGTCACCAACCGTGACCTCCGTTTCCATGTTGACAACCACCTTCCTGTATCCAGCGTGATGACAAGCGAGAACATCATCACCGGTCGCAAGGGCATCAGTCTTGTGGAGGCTACCGAAATCCTTATGCGCAAGAAGGTCGAGAAACTCCCGGTTGTTGATGACGAAGGCCATCTCGTGGGCCTCATCACCTACAAGGACCTTATGAAGATCAAGGACAACCCGATTGCTTCCAAGGACAGCAAGGGACGTCTCCTCGTGGCAGCCGCAGTCGGCGTGAAATCCGACACGATGGACAGGATCGAGATGCTCGTGCACGCAGGTGCCGACGCAGTCGTCATCGACACGGCCCACGGACACTCCGCAGGCGTTCTCGGAGTCATCGAGAAATGCTGCAAGGCATTCAAGGGCAGGGATGTGCAGATCGTGGCAGGCAACGTGGCCACCGCAGAAGGCGCAAAGGCCCTTGCAGACGCCGGAGTTGACGCAGTGAAGGTCGGCATCGGACCGGGCTCCATCTGCACCACACGTATCATCGCGGGCGTGGGCGTTCCGCAGCTCACCGCAGTGATGATGGCATCCAAGGCCCTCGAGGGCACCGGTGTACCGGTCATCGCAGACGGAGGCATCCGCTATTCCGGCGACATCGTCAAGGCCCTCGCTGCAGGCGCAAGCACCATCATGGCCGGCTCTCTCTTTGCAGGCACCGAGGAGTCTCCGGGCGAGACCATCATCCTCAACGGAAGGAAATTCAAGTCCTACCGCGGTATGGGTTCACTCGAGGCAATGGAGCACGGTTCCAAGGACCGCTACTTCCAGGATATGGAGGAAGATATCAAGAAACTCGTCCCGGAAGGCATTGTGGCGCAGGTTCCTTACAAGGGAACGGTATCGGAGGTGGTGTACCAGCTTGTCGGCGGTCTCCGTTCCGGAATGGGTTATTGCGGAGCAAAGGACATCGAAGCTCTCCGTCAGGCACAATTTGTGCGTATAACCAATGCCGGTTTCCTTGAGAGTCACCCTCATGACGTGACCATCACCAAGGAAGCGCCTAATTATTCGAGATAGTTTGAGAAAGATATTGACGGCAATGACGGCCGCCCTGTGCGGCCTTTTGATGTTCCCTTCGTGCGAAACGGTCTCTTCGTTCGTCCACGAAGGGGACGTTGTTGCAAAAGCGGGTTCCCACAGGCTCTACACCACCGACATTGCATCCTTCCTCCCGAAGGGCCTCTCGCCCGAGGACAGTACGGCTCTTGTGACACAGTACATTACGAGCTGGGCCACTGAGCAGCTCTATATGGACATGGCCCAGAAGGAGCTCGGCAAGGAGGACCTGGACGTGAGCAAGGAGCTTGAGGACTACCGCAGGGCCCTTCTCAAATACCGCTACGAGCAGTCCTACGTCAACCAGAGGCTCGACACCACCATCACCGACACCCAGATCCAGAAATATTACGATGCGCACAAGGACCAGTTTGTGCTCACGGTGACGGTGGTCAGGGCAAGGTTTGCGCAGGTGGACGGAAAATCCCCATATCTTGCACAGGTGCGCAAATATCTGGCCGCAGGTACGGAGGACGGGCAGGACTTCGAATCGATAGATACCCTTGCCGTATCTTCAGCCCGCATCTACAAGGATTACGGCGACAGGTGGATCGGGGTTGCGGAAATTGCCGGCGAGTTCGGCATGGACGGCCAGGCTTTCCTGTCGGCACGCAGAAACGGATATGTGGAGAAGACCGATGAGGACGGCAACAGGCTGATAGCCTATGTCCGAGACATTGTCCAGAGCGGCCAGAACGGGCCGGTCGAATATTTCGCCGACCGTATCAAAGACATTATCCTGAGTACCCGCAAGCAGGCTTTGCTCGCATCGCTGGAGCAGAATCTCCTAAAGCAGGCAAAGGCAAGCGGGGAGTTTGAAATATATTGAGATGAAGAAGTTTTTCTTATTTGCCGCGGCGATGTTTGCGGCAGTGACCCTTGGAGCGCAGAAATACCCGGCAGGCCTTATCGACAAGACTGTGGCCGTGGTCGGCAACGAGATGATCTCCATCAGCCAGCTCGAGCAGGAAATCCAGATGCTCCGCCTGCAGGGGATCTTTATGGACCGCTGCACAGTCCTGGAGAATATGCTGGAATCCAAGGTCTTCCTTATGCAGGCAAGGCTCGATTCGCTGACCGTCAACCAGGACCAGGTCAATGCCATGGTCGAGCAGAGGGTGGCCTCCATGAAGACCAACTTCGGCGGGGAGGAGGAGATGGAGGAGTATTTCGGCAAACCTATCTACAGACTTCGTCAGGAATGGGCCAAAATTCTTGAAGACCAGAATCTTACCCAGCAGATGCAGCAGGAGATAATGGGCCGTGTGCCGGAGCTCACTCCGTATGATGTCAAGGAGTACATCGCGCAGACCGACTCGGCCGACCTCCCTGTGGTGCCGGTCCGCTACCAGCTCAGCCAGATCTGTGTGTATCCTGACCGTGAAGCCGCCAATATGGCCGTAAAGGAAAAGCTTCTTGCCATCCGCGAGCGCATCATCAAGGGGGAGAAGTTCTCCACGCTTGCACGCATCTACTCTGAGGACCCGGGCAGTGCCCGCAAGGGAGGCGAGCTCGGAATGGCGTCCAAGGCCATCTTCTGGCCTGCATTCTCCGATGCCGCCATGTCCCTCAAGCCGGGAGTCATCTCCCAGATTGTCGAGACCCCGGACGGATTCCATATCATCGAGATTCTCGAGAAAAAGGGCGACATGTTCAATGCAAGGCATATCCTGATGAAGCCGCAATACACATCAGAAGACCGTCAGGAGGCATTTGGCAGGCTTGACAGCCTCCGCACAAGGATACTGGACGGGGAAATCACCTTCGAGATGGCTGCGAGGTTCAATTCTCAGGACCCGACCACGCGCACCAACGGAGGCCAGATGGCAGACCCCAACACCGGCTCGTCCTATTTCGAGATCGACCAGCTCAAGCCGCAGGACTATACTGCCATAAAGAACCTTGAGGTGGGGGATATTTCCGAACCGTTCGAATCGCTTGACAATGAGGGCCGAAGCGGAAATACTGTCTATAAGATTGTCCGTGTGGACAAGGTGCTTCCCGCACATACCGCCACTTTTGAGAATGACTACAGCGACCTTCTCGACGATACGAGGATGAAAAAGTCGATGGACGAGATCGACCGCTTCATCAAGGGCAAGGTCAAGGAAACCTACATCACCATCGACCCTATCTTCAAGGATTGCGATTTCGGGCGCGAGATCTGGAAGACAAAGATTGTCCAAGAATAATGTCCCTGAAAAGGAGCCTGATTGCAATAATTGCGGCACTGCTGCAAACATTTGTCCTGTCTGCCCAGACTTCTTCCGGGCAGCAGGATTCGCTTGTCAGCCTCCTCAGCGCCGAATCGATGCAGCTCATCGAGGAACGCGGCATCTCCTACCGCAAGGTGACGGGACCGGCCAGGTTTTTCCACAACAATACATACCTGCTCTGTGACACGGCGCTCTGGAATGTCAACACCGATGTCATTGAGGCAATGGGCAACGTGAAGATTCTCCAGAACGATACCCAGCTGACCAGCGACAAGCTCACATATTTCGTAAAGGATGACCTCGCACAGTTCAGGGGCAACCTTGTGCAGCTTGAGGACAAGGACCGCAATGTGTTGAGGACCAGGAATCTGGACTACAATACCAAGGACAGTGTGGCCGTGTTCAGGGGAGGCGGCGCGATGCGCTCCTCCGACGGCCAGATAATCGAAAGCCTGTCGGGGACATATGATTCCAAAATCAAGCTGTTCACCTTCGTGTCGGATGTCAATATGTTTACTGACAGCGTCTTTGTCAAGACCTCGAGGATTGAATATGATGCCGGGACCGACATTGCCGTTTTCGGAACGGGTACCGATGCCTGGAAGGACGATGCGATGCTCTCTTCCAATGCCGGATGGTATGACCGCGGAAGGGAACAGTTTTTCTTCAACAGGAATGTCCACGGGATGAATCCGGACAAGGAAATGTGGTCCGATTCGCTCTATTTCAACAGGAATACCCTCGACATTGAGATGCTCGGCAATGTGCAGATCGACGACACTACGCGCAATGTGACAGCCCTTTCGGGAAGGGCATTCTACTGCGACACCCTCTCGCAGGTCGAGATGACAAGGCGTCCGGCAGTGGTGGGCGTGATGGAGGGCGAGGGGACCAGGGACACCGTGTGGGTGAGCGCTGACACCCTGCGCTACCGCACCATAATGAAGTTCCGGATTGACTCCCTTGAAGTTGAATCCGCTTCCAAACGCCTTGAGGATATGGGCGCCGATGCCGTGACCGCCTACAGGCGCAAGGCTGCGGAGGATGCTGCCAAGGCTGCGGAGGAGGCGAAGAAGAACAATGCCGACTATCAGACGCGTCAGCAGGCCGAGCAGAACCGCAAGAAGACCGCTCAGGCAAAGGAGACGGCTGCTTCGGCGAAGAAAGATGTGGCGGGGGACGCCCCGAAGGTTGCCTCCGACACAACGGCAGCTGCTGCAGGGGTGCCGGAGGATGACACTTCAACGGCCGATGATGTGCCTGAAACGGCATCGGCCGGACCGGTGGCCCAAAAAGATACGCTGACCGCTCCGGCTGCAGATTCTTTGTCCGCTGCCGGACGGAACACGCTTGCCGGTGCCGGGAGGACCCTTTCACTGACGGATTCGTTGTCCGCTGCGGGGGCAGGACAGGCTGTGGCATTGACGGATTCGATTCCCGACACGGTGCAGGATGCCGCTGCAAGGGCAGCAGCCGATTCGCTGGCAAGGGTTGCGGCCGACTCCCTGGCGAGAGTTGCGGCCGATTCGCTTGCAAAGGCGGTGGCCGATTCGATTGCCGCCCTGCCGAAGGACTCCACCAAACTCGGCTTCCTGACTGCAATCAAGGATGTGCGCCTTTTCAAGAGTGATTTCCAGATGAGGTGTGACTCATTGAAATACAATGATCTGGATTCGCTCGTCAGGCTTCACCGCAATCCGTTTGTCTGGAATGACGGCAACCGCCAGTATTCTTCCGACAGCATCTATGTGTCGTTTGCCGGCGGACACCTCAGCAAGGCATATCTCCAGTCGGCGGCATTCATAATAGTCCAGGAAGACTCCCTGTGCTTTGACCAGATACGCAGTACAGAGATGCTGGCATATTTCGGGGAAGACGGGGGGCTCAGCCGTTTCGATGCGCTCGGAGATGCCTCCGCCGTGTTCTACCTCAAGGAGGACAGCACTTTCGCAACCGTCAATAAGAGCCAGTCCAGGATGCTGTATGCCGTTCTCACTGACGGGGAGCTCCAGAGCGTGTCCTACTATGACCAGGCCAAGAATGACGCCTATCCTCTTGCCCAGATGAAGCAGGATGACCGTGTGCTCAAAGGCTTCAACTGGCTCCCGGACAACCGTCCGAAGGGGCCGCGTGACATAACCTCATATACAAAGCGTCCTACGCAGCGCAAACAGTACGAGTCCCGTCCGAGGGCGCAGTTCAGGCAGACCGACATCTATTTCCCGGGTTATATGGAGGGAGTGTACAGGGAGATCGAGGTCTCTGATTCCCTTAAAAAGGTCCGTGATGTCCGGAGGAAGGAGCAGGAGGCGCTTTCACGGCAGATTGCCCAGGCAGATTCGCTCCTTGCGGCAAATGATGTCGCCGATTCGCTTGAAGCAGGTGCCGGCTCCCTCTCTGCAGTGGATTCCCTTGCCTTGCATGTTGCCGATTCGCTGTCGGCTGCGGATGCGCTTCCGGCAGTCTCCGATTCATTGTCGGCCGTTAGGGATTCATTGGCTGCGGCGGATACCGTGGCTCTCTCTCCAAAGGAAAGGGCGAAGGCTGAAAAGGAGGCAAGAAGGCGTGAGAAAGAGGCTGCGAGGGCTGCGAAGATTGCAGCAAGGGAGGCGGAATGGGCCCGTCTTGACAGCCTGGATGCTGCAAAGGCCGCACGCAAGGCCGAGGCAAAGGCCGAGAAGGAACGCGCACGCAAGCTGAAGATTCTCCTTGCCGAGCAGAAACGGCTCCAGAAAGAGCAGGCAAGGCTTGAGGCCTACAGGAAGAAATACGAGAAACAGAAGGCCCGCAAGGAGGCCCGTGCAAATAAAAAGGCTGGCAGGAAGTGACATTCCGCCAGCCTTGAATGTTTCAGTCAGGATATCCTACTTGATGACACCCAGCTCTTTTCCTACCTTGATGAAGGCTTCGATAGCCTTGTCGAGGTGCTCCTTCTTGTGGGCGGCGCTGAGCTGAACCCTGATGCGGGCCTGTCCCTTAGGAACCACAGGATAGTAGAATCCGGTCACGAAAATGCCTTCCTTGGCCATTGCGGCGGCAAATTTCTGTGAAAGCGGAGCGTCGTAGAGCATTACTGCGCAGATGGCGCTCTGGGTAGGCTTGATGTCGAAGCCGGCCTCGATCATCCTGTCGCGGAAGTAAGCCACATTCTCCTGCTGGCGGTCGTGGAGCTCGTTGCTCTCGCCGAGCATCTTGAACATCTCGATTGCGCCTGCTGCAATCATAGGAGGGATGGAGTTGGAGAAAAGGTATGGCCTTGACCTCTGGCGGAGCATCTCGATGATTTCCTTGCGGCCGGTGGTGAATCCGCCGACAGCGCCGCCGAATGCCTTTCCGAGTGTGCCGGTGAAGATATCGATGCGGCCGTAGCAGTTGTACTGCTCTGCAACACCGTGTCCGGTCTTGCCCACAACGCCTGCTGAGTGGCTTTCGTCAACCATCACGAGGGCATCGTATTTCTCTGCGAGGTCACAGATCTTGTCCATAGGGGCCACATTGCCGTCCATCGAGAACACACCGTCGGTGCAGATGATGCGGAACCTCTGTGCCTGTGCCTCCTGGAGGCAGCGCTCGAGGTCAGCCATGTCGGCATTGGCGTAGCGGTAGCGCACAGCCTTGCACAGGCGGACGCCGTCGATGATGGAAGCGTGGTTGAGCGAGTCGGAGATGATGGCGTCCTCAGCTGTGAGGAGAGGCTCGAACACACCGCCGTTTGCATCGAAGCAGGATGCGTAGAGGATGGTGTCCTCTGTCTTGAAGAAGTCGGAAATGGCCTTCTCAAGCTGCTTGTGGAGGTCCTGGGTTCCGCAGATGAAGCGGACGGATGACATGCCGTATCCCCTCTCATCCATGGCTTTCTTCGCAGCCTCGATGATGCGCGGGGAATCTGCGAGTCCGAGATAGTTGTTGGCGCAGAAGTTGAGGGCCTTGGAGCCGTCCTCAAGGGTGATTTCTGCGGACTGGGCGGAAGCAATGTTGCGCTCTGCCTTGTAGAGCCCGGCTTCCCTGATGGAAGTCAGTTCATTCTGGAGATGTTCCTGAAACTTTCCGTACATAGTAATGTATAGTTTTAGTTATTCCTTCAGTATTATGCGGGGTAACCCGTTTTTGTTGAAGATACAAATTTATACAATTTAATTGTCCCACAAACAAAAATCTATGAAATTTTTACAAAAAGCATAAAAAAGTATGAATTTGATATCAATTTTTAACGAGAATTATTATCTTTGCCAATCCTAATTCCAATAAATGCAATAACCATAGCTCTAACGCAATGAAAAATGTGTTGGTAATCGGTTCCACCGGTCAGATCGGTTCGGAACTCACAATGAAACTTCGCAGGATGCTTCCTGAAGGGAACATCGTTGCCGGCTACATCACCGGCGCTGAACCTAAGGGAGAACTTCTCGAAAGCGGCCCGAGCGCGCTTGCTGACGTATGCAACGCCCAGCAGCTCGCCGAGGTAGTGGACAAGTACAATATCGACACCGTCTATAACCTAGCCGCCCTCCTTTCGGCTGTTGCAGAGCGCAAGCCTCTGCTCGCCTGGAACATCCAGATGAACGGCCTTATCAACATCCTCGAGATAGCCCGTGAAAAGAACTGTGCGGTGTTTACCCCGAGCTCCATCGGTTCGTTCGGTCCTACCACCCCTCATGTCAATACCCCGCAGGACACCATCCAGCGTCCGCGCTCGATGTACGGAGTGACAAAGGTGGCTACCGAGCTCCTCAGCGATTACTACCATATCAAATACGGTGTCGATACCCGTTCCGTACGATTCCCGGGCCTGATTTCCAACGTGACTCCTCCGGGAGGCGGTACCACCGACTATGCGGTTGACATCTACTATGCCGCAGTGAAGGGTGAGGAATTCGTCTGCCCGATTGCCGCAGGCACATATATGGATATGATGTATATGCCGGATGCCCTGCGTGCCGCAGTTGAGCTCATGCTTGCAGATCCTTCCAAGCTTGTCCACAGGAACTCCTTCAACATCGCCTCGATGAGCTTCGAGCCTGACACGATCTACCACAAGATCCAGGAGTTCTATCCGGATTTCCGCATGCGTTACGAGGTCGATCCTGTCCGCCAGGCGATTGCTGATTCATGGCCTGACAGCATGGACGATTCCTGCGCCCGCGAGGAATGGGGCTGGAAGCCTTCATATGACCTTGACTCCATGTCAAAGGATATGATTGTCTGCCTCAAGAAGAAATTCAACATCCAGTAAGAATACAAACCGGAAGCCCTGCTGCAGACTCTGCAGCAGGGCTTTTCAGTTCGTTTTTGCCTGATGGGCCGCACGCCGGGACATCCCGGCCGTGTGGAGGTGCCTTCTACTCCGCAAACAGGCTGATGATGTTGAGGATGACCTCTTCGGCCTTCACCATCGATTCCACCGGCACATACTCCATCTTTCCGTGGAAATTGTGGCCGCCGGCGAAGATGTTGGGGCAAGGAAGGCCCTTGAAGCTGAGGTTGGCTCCGTCGGTGCCGCCGCGGATAGGCTGGATTTTCGGTTTCACGCCGGCCATTTCCATAGCCTTGACTGCCTTTTCGATGATGTGGTAGTGAGGCTCGACCATCTCCTTCATATTGTAGTACTGGTCCTTGACCTCAGGCGTGGCCGTTCCCTCGCCGTATTTGCCGTTGATGAAGTGGCAGACCTTGGCGATGACCTTTTTCTTCTGCTCAAACTTCTCCCTGTCATGGTCGCGGATGATGTAGGCGATGTCCGCCTCCTCGACGCTGCCCTTGAAGGAAATGATGTGGAAGAATCCTTCATAGCCCTCGGTGTATTCCGGACGCTGCTCCACAGGAAGCAGGCTGTTGAGCTCCGATGCGATCAGTATCGCGTTCTTCATCTTGTTTTTGGCGTTGCCCGGGTGGACATTGCGTCCCTGGATGTGGATTTTTGCGGATGCGGCGTTGAAATTTTCAAACTCGAGCTCTCCGATTTCGCCTCCGTCCATGGTAAATCCGAAATCGGCACCGAACTTCTCCACGTCAAACTTCACGACACCGCGGCCGATTTCCTCGTCCGGGGTGAATCCGATGCAGATGTCGCCGTGCTTGAACTCAGGATGCTCCACGACATACCTGACGGCCTCCATTATCTCTGCGACTCCGGCCTTGTCATCGGCTCCCAGAAGCGTCGTGCCGTCTGTGGTGATGAGTGTCTGTCCCTTGTACTTGAGAAGCTCCGGAAAGTCCGAAGTCTTCAGCATCAGGCCCTCCACGCCCTTCAGGGCAATGTCCGAGCCGTCATAGTTTTCTATTATCTGCGGCTTGATGTCCGCGCCGGAAGCGTCCGGAGCCGTATCGACGTGGGCGATGAAACCCACTGCAGGCACCTTCCTGCCGATGTTGGACGGGATACGCCCCATCACATAACCCCATTCGTCGAGGGTGGCCCCGACGCCCATTTCCACAAGCTCGTCGCGAAGCATCCTGAGGAGGTTCAGTTCCTTTTCAGCCGACGGCTGGCTTGCGCTTTCTTCATCGGACCGTGTGTCCACGGCCACGTATCTGAGAAATCTTTCAACTATCTTTTCCATTTCTTTAATATATCTGTGTGTCTGTTTTTTGTCATTTCTTCGCTTTGTCAACTTTCATCGATGCATAGGCGAAGTATGCAATCAGGAGGATGAACGGCACAATGGACATGACTTCGCCGTAGGTGGCGTTCCACGAATACATATACCAGTCAACCTTCGCAAATTTGAGGATTGCGCTGACTACGCCCATGAGTGCACCGCCCGCGATGAATCCCGATGCGATGAGAGTGCCCTTTTCGAGCCTTGCGCTGTTGACTGCAGCGTCCTTGGAGCGGGTGCTGACAAACCAGGCTACCGCGCCGCCCACGAGCAGGGGCAGGTTGAGGTCGATCGGGATGAACATTCCGAGGGAGAATGCGAGTGCCGGCACCTTGAAGAAGGTGAGCACGATTGCGAGGACCGCGCCGATGCCGTAGAGCAGCCAAGGAGCCGCTCCGCCGTTCATCATAGGCTGGATTACGGCTGCCATTGCATTGGCCTGCGGTGCCACAAGGGCGTTCTGCCCAGTAAATCCGTATGTCTTGTTGAGGATCATCATCACGCCGCAGACGGTTGCCGCTGAGATGAGCACGCCGACAAATTTCCAGTTTTCCTGGTTCTTCGGGGTGGAGCCGATCCAGTAGCCGATCTTGAGGTCGGTGATGAATGAGCCGCTGACCGAAAGCGCCGTGCAGACAACTCCGCCGATGCAGAGGGCTGCGACCATTCCGGCATTGCCCTTGAGACCTACGGCTACAAGCACGAGGGCTGCGATGATGAGGGTCATGAGCGTCATTCCGCTGACAGGGTTGGTGCCCACGATGGCGATGGCGTTGGCGGCTACGGTAGTGAAGAGGAACGATACCACGGCCACGAGAAGCAGGCCGATAAGTGCCTGCCAGATGTTCTCGACCACGCCGCCGAATGCGAAGAATGCAAACACTGCTATGAGGGTGAGCACAATGCCGAAGATGATGGTCTTCATCGAAAGGTCTTCCTGTGTCCTCTCGACCTTTTCTGCCGGGCCGCCCTTGTGCCTGATTTCCTTGACTGCAAGACCGGCTGCCGATTTGATGACCCCGAAGGAGTTGATGATGCCGATGATGCCGGCAGTTGCGATGCCTCCGATGCCGATGTGGCGGGCGTAGTTGCGGAAAATCTCGTCAGCGCTCATCTCGCCCACGGTCTGGACGATGCCCGAGTGCATCAGGTCAATCACGCTGCCGCCCCAGATGGCGTTGAGGAGCGGGATGATGACAAGCCACACAAGGAGGCTGCCGCAGCAGATGATGAACGCATATTTGAGTCCGATGATGTATCCCAGACCGAGTACTGCCGCACCGGTGTTGATCTTGAGCATCACCTTGGCTTTGTCGGCAATGGTTTGGCCGAGGTGGCAGACGGTGGTGGTGAGAGTCTCGCTCCAGGCGCCGAATGTGGCGACGATGAAGTCGTAGAGACCTCCGATGAGGCCGCTGACAAGGAGAGTCTTGGCGTTGGAGCCTCCGCCTTCACCGCTTACAAGCACCTGTGTGGTGGCCGTGGCCTCAGGGACCGGATATTTTCCGTGCATTTCCTTGACGAAGTATTTCCTGAACGGGATGAGGAAGAGTATTCCGAGGATGCCTCCGAGCATGGAGGAGAGGAACATCTGCCAGAAGTTGATATCCACGCCGAGGATGTAGATGGCCGGAAGTGTGAAGATTGCACCTGCCACCACTGCTCCGGAGCATCCGCCGATGGACTGGATTATGACGTTCTGGCTGAGGCTGTCGCTTTTTTTCAGGGCTCCGGTCACTCCGACGGCTATGATGGCAATCGGGATGGCCGCCTCGAACACCTGACCGACCTTAAGGCCGAGATAGGCCGCCGCAGCGGAGAATATGACGACCATCAGGATGCCCATTGCCACCGAATAAGGTGTCACTTCAAGGTATTTCTTCTCCGGGCTGAGAAGCGGCTTGTACTCTTCGCCCGGCTTGAGCTCCCTGCCTGCGTTTTCAGGAAGCGAGAAATTCTGTTTGCTCATAAGTTTGATATAATATTGTATGATTATTTTCTGTCCGGAGACACATTCCTACAAATATAACGTTTTTTCCGTTCAAAACAGCCTGCAATATATTCCGTACGGGCTGCGGGCGGGACCGGTCCCGTCTTTCCGGGGTCTGCAGGTTGCGGGGGCGGGGATTCTCTTTGCCGGGAAGGGCGTAAAAAATCGTGTCAAAAAGTGGAATAAAAATCCTAAAAGATAAAGAAAAGTGTGAAAAATCGCCGAAAAGGAAAATATTTTCAAAAAAAATCCGAAAAAGGTTTGCAGAGAAAGAAAAAGTGCGTATCTTTGCACCCCGCTTGAGAGAAAAACAAGTTCTACGGAACCTCTCGAAAAGCGAGATAAAGATCATTGACAATACTGAGAGAAAACAAAGAGGTAAAGAAGAAAGAAACAGAATCAGTTTGAAAAATCGAAATTCGAGAGTTTTTTCGAGTTGCGACAGACTGCAATTTCTTGCTTTAATAGGCAAAACGAGTTCAATCGAAGTAACAGTCTTGTGCGGGAGCATGAGACAT
>CAMBMK010000002.1 GCA_945868745.1 uncultured Bacteroidales bacterium | reverse complement strand
CGGTCCGGTTCAATTGCAGAGTCCCTGCTGAATCGGCAATCCAATCATCGACTCCGGCATCGGCAAGTTTCTTCCGCAGGATGAACTCCGCCCCTGCGCTACGGTACATATTGCCGCTGCATATGAAGAGAATCCGCTTCATTATAAGCAATAAAAGTTATTGTAATTGAACCTCGTAAGCTGCGTCCGGGCAGTATCCATTTCCGCCAGGCGAGAGGGTATCTCCTGAAAAGGCACGTCATGGTCAAATAATACCCTGAGACGCTCTGCAAGATTGGCATTCTCACGGTCCAAGTCCTCCTGCGAGCAGGAGATGCCATATTCCTGCGCCTCCTTCATTTCAGAGACAATCATCCCGGAAAACAGGCCGTGGAGATGCTCCTTGCGGGCAAACAGGTCAGCGTGGCACCAAATCCCGATGACAGGATGCTTGCGCAGGGCATAGGCCATGGTATGGCCCACATACAGGCGGTACTCCCCGTCCTCCTCAAGGCGGAACAGCCCCGCATCAGTCCCGTGCCCGAGCAGCATCACCCTCTCCCCCGGGCGCAGATGGAAAAGGATGCTTCCAAGCTCCTTCCTGCTCTCCCCTCCGGTCAACAGCCTGACATCCTCCCGGCTTCCGTCCTCGGTGAGATTCATCCAAAGGATGAACTCCTCACCGGGCTGAATACATTAATAGCCTAATTTTTTCAAGCGTTTTTTGGCTTCTTCATCGCCTTGTTCGGCTGCTTTGCGGTACCATTTCACTGCCTCAACCTTGTCCCGGGAAACTCCTTTGCCATAAATATACATATGCCCCAAATAGAATTGCGCTCGTGCATAACCTTGCTCCGCCTATGAGTTTTGACTTTTCATCAGCTTCGCTCACGATTCCTTCAAGGCCTTTGAGCGGACCGGAGGATACAAAATGGGATGAATGTCGTCAAGTAACGTCTATATGTATTTGCCCACCCAACCCGCCTTCGGGCTAGCTGAACAACATCAAATATATGAATTTTTTTCTTTCTACAAATGTTTTCTTTATGCGTCCGGAATGTTGCGGACTCATTCCCACGTTATTGCGGCTCTATTATTTCTTATACAAAATCACACCAGCCATCGGTCAATATTCCTGTCTCCGCTGCTGTAGTTGACACCGATGCAGATAATTTCACGCTTGTCATTCTTGAATTTGTCTGCATATCCCATATCTGAGATTTGTTTCAATGCAGCTTCTGCCGTGGAATTGAATTTGAACTCAAAGATGTAGATATACCTGTCGGTTTTGATGGTCATATCCATCCTTCCCCTGCTGGTATGCTCCTCCACTTCTGTGTAAAATCCGCAAAGTGTAGTCAGGATATACATGACGCTTTGGAAATGCCTTTCCTGATCCGGCTGGAGCTCGTAAGGGCACGCGGACAGGAATGCCTGCAGGCGCTGCATGAAGCCCTCTATATCCTTATTTCTGAGACATCTTACAAATTGGCTGATTTCGAATCCGGATCTTGTTTGCTCGATATTGGTATAGTACGGAATGAGAAACTTCACAAACCCCTCCTCTACCTCCTTGTTAGGATAACCCAACCTGTACAGGCCGAATTCCTTGTCGTAATCCTTGATTGTCAGATATCCGCTCTGGTATATAACCGGAATGGGATCGGATGATGCCGAATCTATACTGTTGAGCTCGTCGGATGACAGGACTTCCTTTTCCAGACAGGAGAGGTTGTAGTTGTGCTTTTTGAGGAGTTCAACCAGATAGGTCGGAGTGCCTGTTGCAAACCAGTATGATTCAATTTTCTTTTTGTCAAGCGCATTAAGGATGCTGAACGGGTTATAGATACCCGGGACATTATCCTCGCAGAAATGGTATCCGTCGTAGTGTTCCTTCAGTTTGGCATAGACTTCTTCAGGATGAAGCCCCAACTCCATTGCCATAGATTCCACCTCTTCGGACAGATTGGCTCTGATTTCCTTCTCCGTGAGTCCGCAGATGTCGTAGTATCTCTGGTCCATGGAGATGTCGTTCAGATGATTCAGGTCACTGAACACGCTGACTTTGCCAAACTTGGTAACTCCCGTCAGGAAAGCGAACTGTATGTATTGGTCACAAGATTTGAGGGCTCCATAAAATCCTTTGAGAGTCGAACGGTATTCTTCCTGGAGAGAGTCGTTGCCGATTACCTGCAGGACAGGTTTGTCGTACTCGTCAACGAGGATGACCACCCGCCGGCCGGTTATTTCATAAGCTTTTTGAATGACTGCCGCAAACCGCGGTCCGAAATATGAACCGCTTGAAGACAAACCGTATTTGGATTCTTGTGCTTGAAGAAACTTGTCAAGAACATATTCCAATGCTTCTGCGCTCCCGTATTTCTGTGTATTAAGATCCAGATGCAACACCGGATACTCAATCCAGTCTTTTTCAAGTTCCGCCACGGCCAGTCCATCGAACAGTTCCTTCTTGCCGAGGAAATAAGCCTCAAGGGTTGACAAGAAAAGACTCTTCCCGAAGCGTCTTGGCCGCGAAAGGAAATAGTAGCACCCGGATTGTGCAAGCTTATATACCAAATGAGACTTGTCAATATAACGGAATCCTTCGGTCCGCAACTTTTCAAAACTCTGGATTCCTATAGGCAGTTTTTGTGGTCTCATAATCAATCCTCAATAAATGATAATACTATACGACAACAAACTTACATAAAATCTTTCGATTTTACGCCAGTTGAACATAAATCCGACCTTTTCACAGACATCCCGCTACCGCACAAGCCGGAAGCCGAGGGCGACGGAGGCGATGCCGGCAACCACGCTCACGGCGACATAGCCGGCGAAACCCCAGAAGTTGCCCGCCTGGAGCATCATCAGGGCCTCCCTGGAGAAAGAAGAGAAGGTGGTGAAACCGCCGCAGAAACCGACCATCAGGAAAAGCGACCAGTTGCCGCCGCCGTCTGCGCTGCGGCTAAAGCATCCCCACAGCACCCCAATCAGGAGACACCCCAGGAGGTTCGCCGCCAGGGTGGCCCAGGGGAAACCCTTGCCGGCACTTTTCATCAGCAATGAGACCACATATCTGGCCGCTCCCCCAAGGAAGCTGCCTGAGCCGACAAGCAAAATATTTTTCAGGACTTCCTGCAACATTGTATCCGTTGATTTACAGCCTGGTTACAGGCCGATATTCTTCCTTGCCTTATCGTTGTCCATAAACGGGGCGCGGAAAAAACCTTTCCGGTTGAAGTCTCGGGACCCCGGATCGACATTATACAAAAATATGAAAAAAAACGGATGCGCCACTGGTGACGCATCCGCTTTTATTGTGAGTCACTTCCGGACTATTTGCCGGAGAGCTTCTTGTAGTTCTCGTAACGTACCTTTGCAAACTCCTCGGTTGTCTTGAGGAGCTCCTCTGCACGCTCAGGGAAGAGCTTGTAGAGAGATGCGAAACGTACCTCGCCCTTGAGGAAGTCCTGGAACTTGGTCCAGTCAGGCTCCTTGCTGTCGAGAGAGAACGGATTCTTGTCTGTTCCCTCGAGGGCAGGATTGTACCTGTAGAGGTGCCAGTAACCGCACTCGACTGCGAGCTTCTCCTCCTTCTGGCTCAGACCCATGCCGGCCTTGAGACCGTGGTTGATACATGGAGCGTAAGCGATGATGAGAGAAGGTCCGTCATATGCCTCAGCCTCCTTGATGGCGTTGAGGTACTGTGCAGGGTTGGAACCCATGGCAACCTGGGCCACATATACATAGCCATAGCTCATGGCCATCATTCCGAGGTCCTTCTTGCGGATCTTCTTGCCTGATGCGGCAAACTTGGCGATGGCGCCCGCAGGGGTTGACTTGGATGACTGGCCGCCGGTGTTGGAGTACACCTCGGTATCGAGAACGAGGACATTGACATTCTCGCCGGATGCGAGCACATGGTCGAGTCCGCCGTAGCCGATATCGTATGACCAGCCGTCACCGCCGAAGATCCACTGGCTGCGTGAAGGGATGAAGTGCTTGTAGACAAGGAGCTTCTTGCAGCAGTCACATCCGCATGCCTCCATCATAGGAACGAGCTTGTCGGCAACCTCGCGGGTAACCTTGGCATCGTTGCGGTTGTCAAGCCACTGCTGCATGAGGGCCTTCATCTCGTCGGAGCATTTCTCGCACTGGAGAGCCTGGGTCATGAGGTTGGCAACAGTCTCCCTTGCACGGTCGGAGCCGACCTTCATACCGAGACCGAACTCTGCGTTGTCCTCGAAGAGGGAGTTCTGCCAAGCCGGACCGTGGCCCTTGGCGTTGGTGCAGTATGGAGATGCAGGGAATGATGCGCCGTAGATTGAAGAACATCCGGTAGCGTTGGCAATCATCATGTGGTCGCCGAAGAGCTGGGTGATGGTCTTGATGTATGGAGTCTCACCGCAGCCTGCGCAGGCGCCGGAGTACTCGAAGAGAGGCTGTGCGAACTGTGCGTTCTTCACGCTTGCAGCCTTGTTGACTGCCTCCTCCTTGTAGCCGACCTTGCTGTGGAGCCAGTTGAAGTTGTCCTGCTCGGCCTTCTGGTCCTGGTATGAAACCATTGAGAGAGCCTTTTCCTTTGCAGGGCAGACATCGACGCAGTTGCCGCAACCGGTACAGTCGTCAACTGAAACGGAGAGGGCGAACTTGTACTCCTTGAGGGTGCCGAGGCCGTCCTTCATCTTGAGACCGGCCGGAGCTGCTGCAACCTCTTCCGCATTGAGAAGGAACGGACGGATGGCAGCGTGAGGGCAGACAAATGCACAGTTGTTGCACTGGATACACTTGGAAGGATCCCATGACGGAACGTTAACGGCAACGCCGCGCTTCTCGTAGGCTGATGTTCCGGCAGGCATGGTACCGTCTGCGTAAGGAACGAAGGTGCTTACAGGGAGGGAGTCACCGTTCTGTGCGTTGACGATGTCTGCAACCTTCTTCACAAACTCAGGAGCGGTGCGTCCGATTCCAGGGTTCTCGAATTTGGCGGTAACGTTTGCCCACTCTGCAGGAACCTCCACCTTTACATATTCACCTCCGCGGTCAACGGCTGCGAAGTTCATGTTGACAACATTTTCGCCCTTCTTGCCGTAGCTCTTCACGATGGCGTCCTTCATATATTTCACTGCATCCTCGTAAGGGATGATGCCGGTGATCTTGAAGAATGCGGACTGGAGGATGGTGTTGGTCCTTCCGCCGAGGCCGATTTCAGCAGCGATCTTGGTGGCGTTGATGATGTAGAGGTTGATATGCTTCTTGCCGATGATGGCCTTTACATTGTCAGGAATCCTCTCGATGGTCTCAGCCTCGTCCCAAAGGCTGTTGAGGAGGAGGGTGCCGCCGTCCTTGATGCCCTTGAGCACATCATACTTCTGGAGGTATGAAGGCACGTGGCAGGCCACGAAGTCAGGGGTGCTTACAAGATAAGGAGCCTTGATCGGAACGTCTCCGAAACGCAGGTGCGAGCAGGTGTATCCGCCGGACTTCTTGGAGTCATAGTCGAAATATGCCTGGCAGTACTTGTCGGTGTGCGAACCGATGATCTTGATGGTGTTCTTGTTGGCACCTACGGTACCGTCGGATCCGAGGCCGTAGAACTTGCACTCGGTGGTACCCGGCTTCACGATGGAGATTTCGCTCTTGATAGGGAGTGACTTGAAGGTCACGTCGTCCACGATGCCGATGGTGAAGTCAGACTTAGGCTCCTTGAGCTCGAGGTTGTCGAATACGGCAACAAGCTGTGCAGGAGTGGTGTCCTTTGAGGAGAGGCCGTAGCGTCCGCCGATTACGAGCGGAGACTGGCTCTTGCCCTGGAAGAGTGCCTTGACATCAAGGAAGAGAGGCTCTCCGAGAGCTCCAGGCTCCTTGGTGCGGTCGAGAACTGCAATCCTCTTGACATTCTTAGGAAGGACTTTGAGGAAGTATTTTTCTGAGAAAGGACGGTAGAGATGGACGGTGATGAGACCGTACTTGCGGCCTTTCTTTGCGAGATAGTCGATTGTTTCCTTGATGGTCTCGGTCACGGAACCCATTGCCACGATGATGTTTTCAGCGTTAGGGTCGCCGTAATATGTGAACGGACGGTACTCGCGGCCTGTGAGCTCGCTGATTTCTCCCATATAGCGGGCTACGATGTCCGGAACTGCCTCATAGTACTGGTTCCTTGACTCGACTGCCTGGAAGTAAACGTCGCCGTTCTGTGCTGTACCGCGGGTGACAGGAGCATCCGGGTTGAGCGCGCGTGCGCGGAATTTCTCAAGGGACTTTGTGGAAACCATGCCCTTGAGGGCCTCTTCGTCAAGAGCCTCGATTTTCTGGATCTCGTGTGAAGTGCGGAATCCGTCGAAGAAATGGAGGAACGGAAGAGATGATTTGATTGCGGAAAGATGGGCAACCGCTGCAAGGTCCTGGGCCTCCTGAACGGAGCCGGAAGCGAGCATCGCGAAACCTGTCTGCCTGCAGGCCATCACATCCTGATGGTCACCGAAAATTGAAAGTGCGTGGGACGCAAGTGAACGGGCTGAAACATGGAAAACAGCAGGAAGCATCTCGCCTGCAATCTTGTACATGTTCGGAATCATGAGGAGAAGGCCCTGGGATGCGGTGTAGGTGGTTGTGAGCACACCTGCCTGAAGAGAGCCGTGAACCGTGCCGGATGCTCCGGCCTCGCTCTGCAGCTCGGTTACCTTTACAATCTCTCCCCAGAGATTCTTTTTGCCGTGAGCGGCCCATTCATCAATATTTTCTGCCATTGGTGATGACGGAGTGATAGGGTAGATAGCCGCGTGCTCGCTGAACAGATATGCGATGTTGGCGACAGCGGTATTACCATCACAAGTGATGAATTTCTTTTCTTTTGCCATAATCGTTAAGGTTATTTATGTTTGTAGTAGTTTCTGGGAAACTGTTTGTACATTTATGCAAACTACATACAAATATAGTCAGAATATCGCGAATTATCACGATTTTCCGACTACATTTTGTGTTTTTTCGGCTCTTTGTCCCCGGCTCCGTACCGAAGCCGCCGCCGGCAGATGCGCATGCACTACAGGGTGCTGAGTCCGGCGATGTTGACCATGCCGCCGCTGATGCGCTTCACGAGTCCCTGGAGGACGGTTCCGGGACCTATTTCGATGAAATTGTCAGCTCCCTCCACAAGCATGTTCTTGACCGACTGGGTCCACTTCACAGGAGATGTGAGCTGGGCGAGAAGATTGGCCTTGATGACCTCCGGATCAGTCTCCGGATGTGCGCTGACATTCTGATAGACAGGACATACCGGGCGGACAATCTCAACTTCGGCAATGGCCTTTCCGAGCTCTTCGGCTGCAGGCTGCATGAGAGGCGAATGGAAGGCACCGCTTACGGCAAGCGGAAGGGCCCTCTTGGCACCTGCCTCCTTTGCCCTGGCGCAGAGCGCATCGACAGCCTCCTTCTCTCCGGATACCACCACCTGCCCGTCGCAGTTGTAATTGGCCGGGACCACAAGTCCTTCAACCTCGTTGCAGAGGGACTCCACGGTCTCGGTAGGAAGGCCGATTATCGCCGCCATGATGCCCGGCACGGTCTCGCAGCATTTTTGCATCTCGCGGGCACGCAGGGCCACAAGGCGGAGGGCATCCTCAAAACGCATGGCACCGCTGACAGCAAGTGCCGAGAATTCCCCGAGGGAATGGCCTGCTACCATATCCGGGCCGTACGGAGCGAGCCCGAGGGCGGACAGACGGTCCTGCCCGAGTTCTTTATAGCATTCGGCGAGAACGGTGGAATGGAGGAAAATCGCCGGCTGGGTTACTTTTGTGGCCTTCAGGTCATCGGATGTTCCTTCGAACATTATGTCTGTGATTCTGAATCCGAGGATTTCGTTTGCTTTCTCAAGCATTTCCTTCGCTTTCGGAAGGGACGCGTAGATGTCTTTTGCCATTCCGGGGAACTGTGATCCCTGCCCCGGGAATACGTAAGCGTTCATTTATTCTTTTGTTATGATGTAATGACTCTGCAAATTTAGAAAAAATCGCGTGTTTCTTCAAATACCGCAGACCTTTTATTTTCCCTGTCAAAAAAAGATGCTATCTTTGTATGTTCAAAACAATATTCCAGGCCCCCGTAGTCTAATGGATAGGATTTCAGATTCCGGTTCTGACGGTTGGGGTTCGAATCCCCACGGAGGTACAAAAAAAAGGTTGGCGGCGCCAACCTTTTTTTGCGATTACTGCTGTCTGCACCAGCGGTCAAGCCAGTCGAAATACGAACGGTGCCAGAAGAGGGCGTTCTGCGGCTGGACGATCCAGTGGTTCTCCTCAGGGAAGATTATGAGCTTGGACGGTACTCCCATCATCTGTGCGGCATTGAATGCTGCCATTCCCTGGTCGTAAGGGATCCTGAAGTCGAGACATCCGTGGATGCACAGGATAGGGGTGTGCCATTTAGTGACATTGATGTCAGGAGAGTTGGTGTAGTGCCTTCTCGCCTTTGCCTCGGAGCTCCACGGTGAGCCTGCCTGCTGGATGCCTCCGAAGGTGATTCCGTCGCCTGCAGGACCTGTCTGTCCCTCCGAATAAGCAAATTCGCGCAGGCCGCCGTTGTCAAAGTTAGGGAACCACATCTCCTCCGTCTCGTAATACATGTATTTTTCGTCGAAGATTCCGGCATGGGCGATGAAGCAGTCGAATACATCACCGTGGATACCAGCCATATAATAGACTGAAAATCCGCCAAATGACGCTCCGCAACCCGCAAGCTTGCCCACATACGGCTCGCTCTTTATCATCCTTGCCGCAGAGAGGTAGTCCTGCATATCAAGTCCGATGTAGTCGCCGGAGATGGCCTCGCACCAAGGCTGGCCGAATGCGGTGGTTCCGCGCCTGTTCGGGAGGACTACGATATAGCCCTGGTCAGCCATCAGGAGATAGTTCCAGCGGTATGACCATTCCTGACTGAGGGTGCCCTGAGGGCCTCCGAGGAAGATTTCGATTGCAGGATAGGTCTTTGTGCTGTCAAACTCCGGAGGGAAAAGTACCCAGGTGAGCATGTCCTGTCCGTCAACGGTGGTCACATGGCGTGCCTCCGTGATGTGAGGCTTGACCTGGCTGAGGATGTGTTCGTTCTCGAAGCTTATCTGCTTGAAATTATAGTCCTTTACGGCTACAAGCTCCGTAGGGAAATCCATGCTGCAGTAGGTTGCAAGGAGGGTCCCGTCTTCGAGGATGGCGAACGGTGAGTGGAAATCGTACCACGCGGTCTCGGGAGTGAGCCTTTCGATGGCGGCCCCATAGACCGGGGAGCCTCCCTTTGCGCCCGGGGCGATTTCAGCCACCCTTATGGCTGTACCGCATACCGGTGCCTTTTCGATGTCGGCACGGAAAATGCCCCGGAGACCTTCCACGAGTGAGCTGAAATAGATGTACCTGCTGTCGGCAGACCATACAGGGGATGTGGCGTTGTAGTAGTAGTCGGCAGTGAGGTCGCGCACACCGGCGATGCGGATGCCGCCTTCAAGCTCGACGTCGGCTACCATAAGCCTTGTCTTGTCGGCCTCGTAGCCGTCGCGCGGCATGCTTGTCCAGGCAATGTGCTTTCCGTCAGGGCTCCACACAGGGTCGGTGTCATATCCGCCCCCGACCGGGATCACCACGGTCTCGCCCGTCTCTACGCCATAGACATAAATCTCTGTATTTGTGGAGAATGCATACTCGCGGCCAGTAAGCTTCTTGCATGAATATGCGATGTATTTTCCGTCAGGGGACCAGCAGAGCTGCTCGATGCCGGAATGAGGCTCCAGAGGGAGCTCGAACTTCACGTCCGGACCGCCGAGGATGTCAACGGAATTCTCTGCGGTGACCTTTCCCCTTCCGAACGGAGCCACATATGAATGAGGCAGTTCGGTAACCCAATGGTCCCAGTGGCGGTACATCAGGTCCTCGGTCTCGTAGGCTCCTGCCTTGTCGAGCATCGGGTCTGAATCCTTGGGGGTCTTTACGTTTGAAGGGATGGTGCTTACATAGAGGATCCTGCTTTCGTCAGGGGAGATGGAGAACTCGCTGATGCCCCTTTCGACATCGGTCACCTTCTGCGCCTTTCCGAGCTTTCCGCCGGAATAAGGGGCCACATAGACCTGGCCTCCCTTCAGATAGGCGATCTTGCTTCCGCCGGCGATCCACCTTGCATTGGAAATGCTCCTGCCGGACTTGGTAAGCGGACGGACAGAGGAGCCGTCAACATTGCATACATAAAGATTGCGGCAGGTGCGGTTCTCCTCAATGGAGGTGTAGGTGACGCCATAGAGGATCTCGCTTCCGTCAGGAGAAAGCTGCGGGTCGGAAAGACGGCCCAGGGACAGAAGCACCTCCGGTGTGACAAGGCCGTTTTCGACCTTGATGTCGGAAGGACCGATATATGCAGGACCTTCCTCCTTGCTGGTACAACTCATAATTGCAATTGCGCTCATAGCCATCGCTATGAAACCGTGTAATTTATCCATAAATACTATTTTTGAAAATTGTCACCATATTGGGCAAGCGCCGAGGCAAGGGTATTTCTCACCTCATCGCGCAGCGACTGCGGACTGATCACCTCCGCCTCCTTTCCCATTCTGCAAATATCGTTTACAAACTGCGCATTTACAACAACACGGAACGAAAAAAGCACGCCATTCCCGTCCCCGTCCGCCGTTTTGCAGTCAGGAAGCTCCTCCTGCGAATGGTGGAGCGGAAGGTCGCGGAGGTATCTGGCCTGCCACTGCGACACCCTCAGCACCACCTTCTGGGGCTGCTCGCCATAGGTATAGAAAGGGCCGTAGCTGTTACGGAATTCATAGTCTATGTCAAAGTCCTCCGGCACCGTGAAAGCCTCCGGAAGAATCTCCATCGAGAGCACCCTGTCAAGGCCATATACCCTGAATACCTCCCCGGAGGGCTGCCCGGGTTCATTCCTTTTCGCAAGCATATACCACCTGCGGTCATCCTCCTTCAGGCCGTAGGGTGACACAATCCTTTCGTCCGGGACGGACTTGGTGTAGCTGCGGTGGGTGATCCTGAGCTTTCGGCCCATGCCCATCGCCTCCAGCACCACGGTAAGCCACCTGTGGCCGGACGGCACATCCTCCACCGACACCCTCCCGCTGAGCTGATGGTCGCGAAGGGAGAGCATATTGTTGACAGTGAATGTATTGATGAGCCAGGACTTGGTCCTGTCATTGTCGGATGCGTCGGAGGCGAATTTCACCCTGTAGCGGTTGTCGGCACGGTTGCACAGGATCACCACACCGAAAAGGTCCTGGACAGCCTCCCTGTAGTTGATGAAGGTCCTGCGCTGCAGGCTCTCCCTCCAGCGGGATCCGTATGCCGAAGCAATCTCCCTGAATGTGATTCCGGCGTCCCCGGCATTGAGGATCCTGTCGTAAAGCCAGATATATTTCTGGATGAGTTCCGTGACCATATGTCAGCTTATCTTACTGTAGTTCCTGTGGTTGTATTTGTCTTTGCGCATTTCGCGGAGAAGGGGCGCATTTTCTTCGAGGGCGAGCTCCGGGTCCCTTGCAAGGACGGTCTCGGCATAGTCCCTCGCAAGGGAAAGCATGGACCCGTCACGTGTGAGCGAAGCAATGTGGAGCTCAATAGGAAGGCCGCTCTGCTGGGTCCCCTCGAGGTCGCCCGGCCCCCTCATCTTCATATCCTCCTCGGCAAGGGTGAAACCGTCTTCGGTCCGGCACAGCAGGTTGAGCCTCTTCATCGACTCGCGGCTCACCTTGTCACCCCGCACGAGCACGCACCAGCTTTCCGCCGAACCCCTTCCCACCCTGCCGCGGAGCTGGTGGAGCTGGCTCAGCCCGAATCTCTCCGCGCTTTCAATCACCATCACGGAAGCATTCGGCACATCCACCCCGACCTCGATTACGGTAGTGGAGACAAGGATGTTGGCCCTGCCTGCGGCAAATGCATCCATATTGAACTGCTTTTCCTGCGAGGTCTGCTGCCCGTGGACAATCGCAACCTTGTAGGGAGGAAACGGAAAATCGTGCACAATCTGTTCGTATCCGTTCTGGAGGTTCTGATAATCAAGCTTTTCGCTTTCAAAAATAAGCGGATAGACCACAAACACCTGCCTTCCCCGGGCTATCTGGTCGCGCATGAACTTGTTGAGGGCGTGGCGTTTGCCCTCCGTGACGAGAATCGTCCTGACAGGCTTCCTTCCCGGAGGCATCTCGTCGATCACGGAGACGTCGAGGTCGCCGTAAAGGGTCATCGCAAGAGTCCTCGGAATTGGGGTGGCGGTCATCACAAGCACGTGCGGAGGCACATCCCCGCGTGACTTCCGCCATAGACGTGACCTCTGGTCAACGCCGAAACGGTGCTGCTCGTCCACGATGGCGAGTCCGAGGTTGTGGAAGACCACAGTGTCTTCAATCAGGGCGTGAGTGCCCACCATTATGCCTATGGAGCCGTCCCGGAGCCCTGCGTGAAGCTCCCGCCTCTGTGCTGCAGGGGTGCTCCCGGTAAGCAGGCCGACGCGGACGGAGGTAGGCGCAAGATACTTCGATATATTGGCAAAATGCTGCTGTGCAAGCACTTCCGTAGGGGCCATTATGCAAGCCTGGAAGCCGTTGCCGACGGCAATAAGGGCAGAGAGCACAGCGACCATGGTCTTGCCGCTTCCCACATCCCCCTGCAGCAGGCGGTTCATCTGCCTTCCGCTCATCATATCGGCCCTGATTTCCCTGATCACCCTTTTCTGGGCACCGGTGAGGCTGTAAGGAAGGGCTTCATAGCACTTGTTGAACGCCTCCCCCACCTTGGGCATCGCAAAACCCACAGTGGACCTGCTGCGCACATATTTCTGCTTGAGAAGGCTCAGCTGCAGAAGGAACAGTTCTTCAAACTTGAGCCTGTACTCGGCCTTTTTCAGGCAAGCGGCATCCTGCGGGAAATGGATGTTGCGAAGGGCAAACCTCAGAGGTACAAGCCCGTTTTCCCGCATCACATAGTCAGGAAGGCTTTCTTCGACCTGTCCCAGGCACTGGTCCAGTGCCGTAGCCATAAGACGGTTCATCACCTTTCCGGTGATGCCGGCGGTCTTGAGCCTCTCGGTCGAGGTATATACCCCGGTGAGGACTCCCCTTTTCTCCCCCGACGGATTGTCAGGAAGCGGGTTGTCGATCTCGGGATGGACCATGTCAAGATGGCCGTTGAAAAGCGACGGCTTTCCGAAAAACAGGAAAGTACGCCCTTTCTGGAGACGTTCCGCCGTGTATTTCAGCCCCTTGAAAAATGTCAGCTCCATCCGTGCGCTGCCGTCGTCCACGGTCACTTTCAGATTTTTCGGGGAAAGCCTCACGTCTGTCACGGTCGCCTGGACCTGGACATAGGCTGCATCGGGACTGATGTCGGCAATACGCTGGACAGTGCTTCTGTCGATGTATCTGAACGGATAAAGCCGGAGCAGGTCACCGATGGTGCCTACTCCGAGCTCATTCTTCAGCAGCGCCGCCCTTTTCGGGCCGACACCGGGGAGGAACTGTATATCCGAATCCAGCGTTGCCGCCATTGCGGGATATTATTCCTTTGTCACGCCCGGCCTCATGATGAAGTCGAACTTGTTGCCGCTTTCAATCAGGGCCTTGAGGACATTCTGGACATCCTCCGGCTTGAGATTGGCAGCTGCGGCCTCATCCTCCGCGTCACGGTCAATACCGAAGAGGACGCTGGTCATAAGGTTGACCTGCCAGTAGCTGTTGGTGGTACGGCTTTCAGGGATGTTCTTCCGGATATTCTTCAGGGCCATGTCGAACTCCTCTGCGGTCGGGCCCTCTTCAGCAAGAGCGGTGAAGTCGCGCATCGTCAGCTCGCGGAGACGGTCTGCGATTTCAGGCTTTGCATTGAATACAATCTGGAACAGGGCCTCTGACGGCTTGGACTTGTCGAGCTGGACTGCAGTCTGGGCGCCGTAGGTACCGCCCTCCTCCTCACGCAGAGAAGTGGTCAGACGCATACGGAGGATGTAGCTTGCGGCCTCGAGCGCAGCATTGTTGATGCCGCTGTATTCAACCGGAGCGTGATATACATAGAGGACGGTTGACATAGGAGTCTCCATATCTTCCTTGAAATCGACTGCCACATTGCCGGTGACCATATCAAGACGCTTGTTCCACGAAACGGCCTTCTTTCCCTTAGGGAGAGAGCCCACATACTTGGCAATGAGTGGTTTGACTGTCTCAATATCAAAGTCTCCCACAAGCACCATCGATACTCCTGCAGCATCCTTGAACGCATTGCGGTACACCTTCTCGAGGGTTGCGAGGCTGGCCTGTCCGAGCATTTCCTCATCAATGAGGCGGTGTCTCGGGCTTGAGCCGTAAAGCTCGGTCTGGAGACGCTTGGACATCTTGTAGTTAGGGCTTGAGACGAGGTTAGGGAGAACGGATGTAATCATATTGATGCCCTGGGCATACTCTTCAGCGTCGAAACGCGGATTGGTGATGTAGAGATATGCCAGCTGGAGGGCCGTCTCGAGATCACCTGTGGCAGCAGAACCGCTGACACCATTGTAAAGCTCGGAGAAATAAGGATTTACCCTCACAATCTTTCCGGAGAGCATCTTAGGGACTTCACGTCCGGAGAAGCCGGCAACACCGGTATTCTGGAGGTAGAGGCCGAAGACGTCATCATTCATCGATGGGAGGTCGCCGTCAGCTACGACGGAGAGGCCACCAGTACGGAAGATATTGAATGATACGGAGTTCTTGTCATAGTCGGTAGGAAGGAGATATACCTTGATGCCGTTGGACAGGGTAAGTACGGTAGAGCCGTAGAGCCCGGACGCTGTCTTCTTGATCTTGCCGTCCTTCAGGGATGCAGGGTCAAGGAAAGAGGAAGCCACCTCGGCATTGTCGTTTGCAGAGATCTCGGTATTTTCGACCTCGGCAATCACAGCACGGACATCATCCTCAGTCGGATGGGCAAGTCCTTCTTTTTCAGGAGCCTTATACACTACCACAAGGTTATTCTCAGGGATGAGCTGCGAGAGGATCTGGTTGATTTCGTTCTCGGTCACCATTGAGCCTATCTGCTGGATGAGCTGGTACTCGAACTCCGGCTCCATGAACGGCTCATTGTGGAAGAAATTGTTGACAAAAAGATTGACGAAATCGGAATTTTTCCTTGAAGGGGCATTCTTCACGGCATTTTCATATATTGACCTGATCTCCTCCTTTGCACGGCTGACCTCATCCCGGGTGAATCCGAACCTGGACATCTTCCTGATTTCGATGAGGAAGGCCCTCAGGGCATCGAGGGAAGCTCCGTTGCTGGCGGAGATTGAGCCGTATGACGCCTCGACGGTATTGCAGAGGCTGCCAACCATAAACGATGCATTGAGGAACGGAGCATCGCTGCGGGCGGAGATGTCGCCCAGGCGCTCGTTCATCACTATGGCGATGATGTTCTTGACATAGCTGTAGATCTGGCCGGGAACGGTATTGTTGAGCTCGTCAGGCATAGGTTCGCCCTTCCAGAACACCTCGAGGCTTGTAGAGGTTTCCTCAGGGTCGGTGAGTATGCCGATTACCGGCTCGTCGTTGTCCGGGACCCTGATGACATCCTTCGGCTTCGGGTTCTCTGCGGCAGGGATGTCCGCGAAGGTCTCCCTGATCTTTGCCTCGGTGTAGTCCACGTCGATGTCACCGATGACAATCATAGCCTGAAGGTCAGGACGGTACCAGGTATGATAGAAGTTGGTAAGGCTTTCCGGCTTGAAGTTCAGGAGGTTCTCCTGGCTGCCGATAAGAGTGCAGGTTGCATATTTGGAGTCTCCGTAATAATAAGGGAGCGACCTTTCGTGAAGTCTCCACTGCGCGTTTCTCCTTGAACGGCGCTCCTCCACGATGACACCCCTTTCGGCATCTATTTCCTCAGGATCGCAGTTCACGAAATGTGAATAGTCATGCATAATCAGTATGCAGGAGTCCACGACGGACTGGTTGACAAGAGGAATGTTGTTGAGCATATAGATGGTCTGCTCCACGCCGGTGGATGCGTTCACATTGCCTCCAAATGAGGCTCCGATGCTCTGGAGATAGTTGAGGATGCCCTTGCCCGGGAAATTCTTCGTTCCGTTGAAGCACATGTGCTCGAGGAAGTGGGCAAGTCCGTCCTGGTCAGGAGTCTCCTGGATGGCACCCACATTGGTGGCAAGGTAGAACTCCGCACGCTGGGCCGGAATCTCGTTGTGAAGGATATAGTAGGTAAGGCCGTTGTCGAGTTTGCCTACACGGACGGCCGGATCGTTGGGCAGAGTCTGCATTCCCTGGGCGAAAAGAGCCGCCACGGAGAGCATTACAGCTGCAAATGTCAGAAATAAACGTTTCATCACTATAATTTAAGATTGATAGGTCTCCCCCGAATAAATACAAAAAAGAGTAATTCTTACCGGTTGATTCCGCAAATATAATCATTATTTGGACTTTTTACGATTTATTTCCATATTTGTACACATATAAGGACAAGTTATGCTTGAGGACTTCAAACTCAGAGTTTTTCTCACCGTTGCCAGATTCGGGAGTTTCACCATTGCCGCCAGGGAGCTGGGCATTTCACAGCCTGCCGTCAGCCAGAGCATCAATACCCTTGAAAGGGAGCTGGGAGCCAAACTGTTTGTCCGGGCAAAGGGAGAAGTCTATCTTTCACCGCAGGGAAATGCATTCAGGGAGTATGCCTCCAGGATACTCTACTGGTACGATGCGGCAGGGGCGATGTTCGGAAAAGAAGGAAAACTCACCGGCAACAAACCGGTCAGGATTGCATCCGACCCGATAATCGCTTCTTATCTTCTGCCCGATGCAATCGGCATCATGCACGCTGCCCGTCCGGAGCTGTGTTTTGAGATAAGGCCGCTCCCGAGCGGGGAAAGGATAGCGAAGAGCGTTTTTGAGATTCCGCAGGATGATAATGACGAAGATGACATTCCCGGCCACCATTTCGGCACTCCCGAGGACGCAGATGTGGAAATCACCGTTTCCCCAAGCCCCGAGACGATGGACTTTGAGGGGGAATGCCGCCTGGCCGGTGTGATGGACGCGGCAGTGGTGGCATCGAACCGGAACAGGAAGGCCGTATATGCGGCAGAGGCATCCAGGAAGCCGTTTTCCACGATTGCGGGCATCCACGTGTCAAACCGCTTTGCAGTATGGGACGGGTATCTTCACCACCTCACCCCGGACCTGCGCGCAAGGATTGCGGTGGTATCGTCCTCAACGGAGGCCATAAAATCCATAGTCGAAAATTCGGACAATATCGCGGGCATCCTTCCCGAGCCTGCAGTCAGGAAGACACAGCTTGTAAGGCTTCCTGTCCAGCTTCCCGAATTTGCCTGCGACATAAGTTTCAATCCCCATCCCGACTTTGCGGCCAGACAGGTCTGCCAGCTTCTGCTCGAGACCCTTTCCGCCTGCGCCAAAGGCTGACCGTTGCATGAACCGGAAAAAAAATACCGGCCCGGGAATCCCGGACCGGCGTTTTTTCAAATGTCATAAAGTCTCAAATTAAGACCTACTTCTTGATATTCTTCCAGAAGAACTCGTAGATACGCTTGGTCACATAGTCCGAACCGAGGTTGTGGGTGTGGTTCGGCAGGAACATCTGCTCGAAATACTTGTTGTTCTTCACAAGCTCGTGGACAACCTGGAGCGAGGAGGCAGGATCCACATTGTCGTCAATCTCGCCGTTGATGATGAAGAGCTTGCCCTGGAGGAGGTGTGCGTTGTCCACATTGGAGTTCTCGCTGTACCAAGGTCCGATAGGATAGCCCATCCACTGCTCGTTCCACCAGATCTTGTCCATCCTGTTGTCGTGGCAGCCGCAGAGTGCTACGCCGACCTTGTAGAATTCCGGATGGAAAAGAAGGGCTGCAAGGGTGTTCTGTCCGCCGGCAGAGTATCCATAAATACCTACATTGCTGATGTCCAGGAACTTGTACTTCTTGGCAGCGGCCTGCATCCAGAGGATCCTGTCAGGGAAGCCAGCATCCTTGAGGTTGCGCCAGCATACGTCCTGGAAGCTCTTTGAACGGTTGTCGGTACCCATTGCATCGATGGTCACCACCACGAAGCCCATCTCCATGAGCCTGCTGAAGCGGAGTGTAGGATAGAAATTCTTCTCCACATGTGAATCGTGAGGTCCCGCATAGATATACTCCACTACAGGATATTTCTTCTTGGAGTCGAAGTTGAACGGAAGGTAGATGTTGCCCCAGATGTCGGTCTTTCCGTCGCGTGCCTTTGCCTTGAATACGATAGGAGCGACATATCCCTTCTCTACAAGTCCGGAGATGTCCTGCTTCTGGAGGTCCATGATCTTCGAACCGTCAGCTGCGCTGCGGATAACCGATACATAAGGTAAGTCAGGCCTTGAGTAGTTGTCCACGAAGCAGGTGTAGTCGGAATTGAAATCGACATTGTGCATCGCGTTCTCAGGAGTGAGGTCGGTGATCTTGCCGGAAGCAAGGTCAAGCTTTACAAGGTGCTTGTTGTACGGGTCCTCGCCCTTTGCGGCGTTGAGTCCGTTGACATACATCAGGACAGTGCCGGTCTTCTCGTCCACATTGAAGATCTCGCGCACATTCCACTGGCCTTTTGTGACCTGGCGGATGGTACCCTCGACAGCGTCAATCATATAGAGATGTCTCCAGTCGTCACGCTCGGAGATCCAGAGGATCCTGCGTCCGTCCTCGAAGTAATAGCGCCAGAGGTCATAGTAATATACGAAGGTGTTGGTTTTTTCCTCCGCGAGGATGCGGTTCCCGCCGGTCTTCGCATCGACAGCCACGAGCTGGTAAAGCTGGTGTCCGCGCTGGTTGTACTCGAAAGTGAAGTACTCCGAATCCGGAGACCACTGTCCGGGCACGAGGAAATACTGGTTGGAATATGCTCCGGTGCAGAACGGGATCTGCGCCATCTTCTCCACGTCATAGAGCGACGGGGTGATCTGAGGAAGCTCGTCACCCGGCTTTGCATAGTCGAGATAACGGTATGTAGGCTGTACCCTGTCGGCAGGGCGTGAGGTGCGGAGAATGATCTGGCGCTCCTTCATCTCCTCCTTGCGGTAGGCGGCAACCTTCTTTGAGTCCGGTGACCACTGCGCGTGATAGTAAGGATTGGTCTCGGCTCCGTCGAATGTGAGCTGCGAGAGGTTCTCCCCTTCCTTTACCCAGATATTGAACTCCCTGAATACAAGTTCTTTGGTCCCGTCAGGAGACACAATCGGCTTTGCCTTGCGGGTCTGGTAGAGATTCTCGTCTGAAGGGTCAACATATCCCGGACGCTGCCTGTCGAGGAGCTCCTTCATGGCCGCTTCGGTAGAAGCGGCTTTGGTACCGGCGGAAATGCTGACTTCATAGAATTTCTTGCCGTCAGGCTCCTGGGTTGAGTAGATGAATGTGTCGGCATCCTTCCAGATCGGACGGACATAGCCGTAATAGACGTGGCTGGCTGCCTCATTGAGAAATTCGACACTGCTGTCATATGCCTTGTCGAACACGGAATCGAAAGTCTGCGCTCCGGCTGGGGTAAGGCCCAGAAGGCCGGCTGCGGCAAACGAGAGGATGACGTTTACAGGTTTCATAATTATTGGTTGATATGTTCAGTCGGTTGCTTCGAAACACTTCCATACAGTGGTCAAGGTATGGAAGAATCTTTGTAAAGGTATGGAAAAAGGCTCTGAATTGCAAGAGAAAAGCAGAATGAAAAATCAAAGTTTTTCAATCACACTTTCCTTTACCATAAAAAAGTTGTTGTTGGAATCGTTGGTGAGCAGCCTGTACTCCTGATGATTGCTCCATGATGCCGGACGGTCCTTGATTTCGCAGTCCTCCCCTGTGTCGTTCTTGACATAGGAGGCAACCTTTGCCTGCCAGGAGCGTATCCTGGACATGCTTGCCGTATGGTAAAACAGCGAATTGGCCGGGTCCGCAAGCTCCTTGAGGGCATCAATGTACATCTGGCGGTACCGTGGGATCTCTATAATCTTGGAAATCAAGACATTCTCAGGCTTACCCCAGGACAGCGGACTGTGCCTTCCGGAATCCTTCTGCACACCGCAGTCCCCGGAAGTGCCGAGCGTGTTGTCATAGTCATAAGGCAGAAGGTAGAACTTGTAGTCCAGCTTGTCCTTCGCATCGAAATAGATATAGAAGTTGTTGGAGTTGTTCCAGTAGTCGTCCCACATCCCGGTTGCGGTCGTGACGGCATAGGTGCGCAACAGCAGCTCCACATCGCAATGTGTTGATATCCAGGTGTCGAAACTCTCCCCTGTCTTGCCCGTGAGCTTGAGAATGAAATCCTTGAGCTGTTCCTTGGCGGCATCGAACTCCTCAGTCGATGTTTTGAGCTCATAGACGCAGTTGCTGTACTGCCCCTGCCCGCCGTCATATCCGAACGAGGCATACACAGAGTTGAGAGATGCACCGTAACGGCATTTCCAGAGAAAGCCGTCATTGCCTCCAAACTGGTCCTCCCTGACTTTCACATAGTCCGCATCGTAAGGCTCAATCATCTGATATACACCATAATACGCAGGATTGGCATCTCCTTCCACATGTATTCTCAAGCGGCAATAGATATCCATCGGAGCCGTCCACACCCCGAAACGCCTGAAGAGGTCGAAACAGTAGATTTCACGCGCATAGGAAGGGTCTTCCTTGAAATACTTGAGATGGAGCTTGCGCTGGCCGTGCACCGTATGCCGGATATCCTTCTTGTAGTAGCGGAAATTCATGCCCATATGGAAATGGTGCCAGTCGGAATTGTCCTTCTGGTGCATCTGCCCGCTCCATCCCTCCGGACGCCTGCGCGAAGTGTTGCCCCTCAGACGGAAGGCTATGCTGTCGATACGTGTCACCTCCTCCCCTTTCTTGAATGCCACCGAGGCGCAGAAATGCTCGTTGGTCGCAGGGTCACGGTCAAACTCCTTGAGCATCCTGTTCCATTCAGATTCCCTGACAGTCAGCAGGATCTCCGGAATCACCGATCCGTCAAACACATATGCCGCTCCGCTTTTACGTCCCCAGTCGGCATACGGGTCATCAGGCTTGTCGGTATCGATCCCGTCCCCGGGGACTTTGGTGCAGGCAATGGCAGCGCCCGCAAGGAGCGCAAGCATCAGCAGATTGTGGATCAGGCGTCGGTAATTCATATTATCAGGGCGATGGATTGACAAAGTTATACAAAGCAAGTGTTATCCGATGTGGCCGGCAAAAAAGGGGGCTATTTGGTCAAACCCCCACAATATAGCAACAAGAAGCCGCAATCCGGCATCGGATGCGACGATTGGAAGAAAAACAGGGATGAACGGTCAACGGCCGGAGCGGCGCTCGCGACGGGCCTTGCGCAGATGTGAGGCGCTCTCGACTATCATCTGGTCGGACATTATCGCCCTCGCCGCAAGCACGTCAAAAATGACGGACACGGCAGGGAAAACGGCTGAAACCCTGAACACCATCACATCCTTCATGCTGAGGAAATCCACGGCAAGCCATATCTGCAGGGCTATGGTAAGCAGCGCCGAAAGAATGGCCGTACGCATCTGGAAGACCAGGCTCACTTTGTATGTCGTGAGCGCGAGCAGATTGAGCAAAGTAATGATTATCAGGAAAATAAGATATGGCACGTAGGAAATGTACCCGAATGATTCCGCGGCCGAACCGTCAGAGGCCAACGTTACAGCCTTCGTACAGAAGAACATCGACCCTACAAGAATGGTCGCAAGTGCAAGATATAAAGTCTGGACTCTTTGCCACATAAGGAGCTGATTTTATTTGAAACGGGGACAAAAATAGGAATTATCGGGGGAAAATCCTATATTTGTTTGGAGCCACAGGAGCTTCATACACTATTTGCAGCACAACAAGAAAAGAAAAAGCATTATGAGAATACCAGAATCAGAACTCATCATCAACGATGACGGTTCCGTTTTCCACATCCACCTCCGCCCGGAGGAGCTTGCGGACACCGTCATCCTTGTAGGGGATCCGGGACGCGTGGATATGGTCGCCGGCTTCCTGTCGGACATAGAGTTCCGCCACGCCTCGAGGGAGTTTGTGTCCACTACCGGAAAATACAACGGCAAACGCATCACGGTGCTGTCCACCGGCATCGGGACCGACAACATCGACATTGTGATGACAGAGCTTGACGCCCTTGCCAACATCGACTTCAACACCCGCGAAGTGCGACCGGAGCACCGCACTCTGACAATCCTCCGCATCGGTACCACAGGAGCCGTCCAGCCGGACATCCCGCTCGGTTCATTCATTTTCTCCGAGATATCCGCAGGCGCGGACGGACTGCTCAACTGGTACGCCGACAGGGACAGATACTGCGACACTGAGATGGAGGAAGCCTTCAAAAAACATGTCCACTGGGACAGGCACCTGCCCGACCCGTATTTCGTCCACGCCGGAAAAAAGCTTCACGAAAGGTTCAAGGACTGCACAGTCAGCGGGGTAACCATCTCAGCCTCAGGATTCTACGGCCCTCAGGGAAGGGTTATCAGGATTCCTCTCGCAATGGAAAACATGATTGAGGATTTCGAATCTTTCCGCTACGGCAGATACAGGATCACCAATTTCGAGATGGAAAGCTCGGCCGTTGCGGGACTTGCCCTGCACCTGGGCCATGAAGCGGGGACTGTCTGCTGCGCCATTGCCAACAGGCATATCCAGTCCAGCAACCCGGACTACAAACCGCAGGTCCGCGCCCTTGTAGAGCTGGCACTGAAGAAACTTACCGAATAATGGAAAGGGGCCCTGCGGGGCCCCTTGATTATACTTCAAAGAAATCGAAATGCACACGGCCATAGACCTTCTCCTTTTTCAGGAGCGGGTGGCCTGCAAATGAATGCTCCGCCCCGTGCTCGAGGATGAAATAGCCTCCGGGATGGATGATGTCCTGCGCGAACACCTTGTCCGGAATACCCTCAAGGCCCTCAAGAGCATACGGAGGGTCGGCAAAGACTATGTCGAATTTTTCAGTGCACAGGGGCAGGAATTCAAAGACGTTGTGCCTTACTACGGTCAGGCGTTTCTCAAGACCGAGCTTTCTTGCCTGCTGCGATATGAATGCGGCATTCTGGGGATTCATCTCCACACACCACACGTGCCCCGCGCCACGGGAAAGGAACTCATAGGATATGGAGCCTGTCCCTCCGAACAGGTCAAGGACCTTCAGGTCGTCAAACTCATACTCATTGTCAAGTATGTCGAACAGGGCCTCCTTGGCAAAATCCGTGGTGGGACGCGCCCTGAAGCCGGCCGGTGGCTCTATGACCTTTCCCTTGAGTTTTCCTCCGACTATCCTCATCACAGCACCTCCACGGATTTGAAATAACGGTACAGCGACATCTCCTCATCCTGGGAAAGAGGGGTGCGGAAAGTGATTGTTGACACCTCCGGATTGAGCTGGAGCTTATTCATCGCAAGGAAGATGAAATACTCCGCTGTGGTGAAATCGACTGCTTCATAGACATTTGCGAGCAGGAGTCCGTGCCCTTGGGCGATGGCCAGATGGAGCCATCCGTCACGGTACGAGGCCACGATTTTATTGTACTCCCTGCAGGAATCCAGGTCTTTCAGGATATAGTACATCTCGGGCAGTACGGCAGGAGCATTTCCCGAAGAATCCCTTACAGTCTGCGATATGGCCCTGGATAGGGCTTCGCCTATGGAATTGGAATACACGAGCACGGCTCCCCTGCCCTGGACAGGGACATAGTCAACGGCATCGGAGTCACCCAGATCGACTACCTCCGAGAGTGCCTGCCTTGCCGCTGAAGGGTCAAAGAAATTGTCCGGCACGAGGGCCACCTTAGGTGTAAACAGGGATACCTCCACACTGTCATACCTCTTCTGGAGCTCCGGCGAAGTAAAGATACGGTCGGCACCGAGCCATCCCGAAGAATGGACGTCGGCACCGGCATAAACCTTAAAAGAATATCCACTCAGGGAAACCTGAATGGATATCCTGCTATGATTATTCTGTAGATTGTCTTCCACTACTCCCAGTTTCCAGCATTGTTGTTAGGAGCGGTAACACTGCCGACCTGAAGGCCTTCGTAACGGTTCTGGGTGCGGCACTCTGCATCGAGGTTGATACGGAGCTGGTTGTCCAGGCCCTTGAGAAGCGAACGGTAAGGCATCTTTGCCTCGAAGAGAGGAACCTTCACACCGGATACTTCCTTTACAACTGCGTCCATCATGACTTCCTGCTTTCCGGAGAACGGAATGTATTTGAGGGAGTCAACGTTGAAATCGCTGCGGCGGAGGAAGAGGGTGTCCTTTACCGGAATCTCATTCTTGATTGAGCAGACAACCTTTTCTCCCTTGAGATAGAGCTCATAAAGATCCTTGTCGGTAATCTTGCGGTTCTGCTTGCGGAGACGCTCGGTGTTGGCAACAGCGAGGGAATCGTCGTGTGAGCCGATCTGCATCACTACTTCCATCTTGCCCTCATTGTAGAACAGGGCGAGAGAATCGAAGTCTGCGGTGAATTTGCCGTTGACGCTCTTGTAAGCGGTCTGGAGAGTCCTGATGTCCTTGAGACGCTGAACTGCAACTGCCTGGCGGGCATCTTTCTGCTTGTTGAAGTTGACAGGCTGCATAACGCTGTCCACGATGAGATAGACAAGGCCTGCGATGACAAATAAAAGAACGATGCTGATGATCGTTTTTACTGTTTTGTTCATTATGTTTTGAGATTTATTTAGTCAAACTTTCCGACAAAGTTATGAAAATGATTTATCAAAAGCAATAATTTGATTAAATTTGCAAGAGAAATGGAGAACACAATATTCAGTTTCAGGCAGACAGGACAGATTTTCAGGATGATAAACGATGATACGGTTGTCACCCTCGTTTCGCATACACACCCTGACGGGGACGCAATCGGCTCTACCACAGCATTTGCCCAGTGGCTCTCATATACCTGCCACGATGCCGCAGTCGTCCTCCCGGATGCCGTTCCCCAGTCGCTTTCCTTTCTTGACACCGGATTCACCGACCTGCTGACATACGACAGGGACAGAAGCGCCGTTGAAAGTAGGCTTGCAAGGACCGACCTCCTTATCTGTATGGATTTCAATGCATTCAGCCGCGCAGGAGACCTCTGTGGGATTCTCTGCGGGATGACGTGCCCTAAAATCCTCATCGACCACCATCTCAATCCCGACAGGGACAGTTTCGACGTGGTCATCTCCAAAACGGACATTTCCTCCACATCGGAGCTGACATTCTGGATTCTTGCAAACGCCCCCGGGATGCTTCCCGACCTGGGCAATATGCCGCACGGTGTATGCGAGGCCCTGCTTGCGGGGATGACTACCGACACCAACAACTTTGCCAATTCGGTCTATCCCTCCACATTCGCCATGGCCTCGAAGCTGCTCGCCCTGGGCGTGGACAGGGACGGGGTGCTGTCCAGGATATACAATATGTATAGGGAGAACAGGCTCCGGCTTATGGGCGAAATGCTTACCGGCATGAAGATCCTCCCCCATGGGGTTGCCTGCATGATACTGGACACCGACACAATGGAAAAATATGACTTCCGCGACGGGGAGAGCGAAGGGTTCGTCAACATGCCCCTTGCCATAGCCGATGTGAGGATGAGCATTTTCCTGAAGGCGGACAGGGATTACTGGAGGGTATCCGTAAGGTCGAAGGCCGGCACTTCTGCCAACCTGTGCGCAAAGACATATTTCAACGGCGGAGGCCACGAGCAGGCTGCCGGGGGAAAGATTTTTTACAGCGAAGCGGGCGACGGCACCGTGCAGTCCGCCCTGCGTTTCATAGAAAAGGCTACAGATGAGTTTTTCAGCAGAATATAGCTTTGCGGCCGCCATTGCCGTGATGACGTTGATGCTTTCCTCCTGCACGGGTGAGAGCATCAAGACCATGTATTCCAACCAGGAGACGCGCATCGAAAGTTTCATTGACGCCCAGCTGGCAGCCAACAGTTCGGCCTATGCCGTTTCCAACAAAGGGTCGGAGAGAGTGGTCCTCGTGGCCGGTGAGGGCGAGGGACTTGACCCTGATGACACGATTACCTTCTATTATGCGGGTTACACCCTGACTTCCGCCAGCATAGTGTCCTCCAACCTCTTTGCGTCCAACAGGGCGGACATCCTCGAATCGGCCGGATGGGAGCTCACCGGCGGCAGCACCGCGCCGATTTCGGCAAAGCTCTCCGAGGCAGGATTCGTTGAGGGGCTGCGCAACGGTCTCGAGGGGGTAAAGGCAGGCGAGGAATGCCTGATACTGTTTTCCGGCAAATACGGGTTCGGCAGCCACAAGTTAGGCACGATTCCTGCTAACTCAGCCCTGGTTTACCATATATGGGTGGAAAGCATTTCGAAAGAATGATTATGAAAAAGATATACGGTTTTTTGGGAGCGGCGGCGCTCATTTCCCTGGCAGCTGGATGCGCCAGGGACGCATCTATTTCTTCAAACGAACAGACAAAGACATATCTCGATGCCTGGGTACTGGTCAACTACCCCGGGGCTGCAGAAGCCGGAGCAGGCATCTATATCCTTGAAGACGAACCGGGCAGCGGAAAGGAATACGGCGGGGAGACCTATCCCATGCTGGCCTACACCATTACCGGCACAGAGGGGACGGTAAGCTCGACCACCGTCGAGAGTGTGGCAAAGCAGGTAGGGACATATGTCAAGGGCAATTACTACGGCTCAAAGGTATGGACGCGCAGCGAGGCCACGATGCCGGTCGGCGTGGAGAACATGCTCGAGGGCATGAGGGTCGGAGGCAGGCGCAAGGTCCTGATCCCATCCTGGCTTCTGGGCTCGACCCGCTACAAAAATGACGACGAATACATAAAACACTCCCCTTCAGGGACTTCCACCTCCATCTATGACTTCACCCTTACGGATTTCACCGATGACATCACCAAATGGGAGATTGATTCGCTTGAGAGATATGTGAGCAGGGTTTATCCGGGGACTGACAGCACCTCATTCGGATTCTATTTCAAGGAGGTGAGGCCGGGAGCCGATGACGTGGAATTCACATCGGACACTACCGTCTATATCAACTATACGGGCAGGCTCCTCAACGGCCAGGTGTTCGACACCACCATCAGGGACACTGCGAAGAAATACGGCATATACTCCTCAAGCAGCACCTACGAGCCCATAGTCATCAACTGGGCTGACGATGCCTACTCGCTCACGATGACTTCCAATGAATCCGACATGATCACGGGATTCAAGGAAACAGTATGGAGGATGAAAAGTCACGGAAGATATACCGGCCTGTTCATTTCCGGCCTCGGATACGGTTATACGGGAAGCGGCAGCAAGATCCCGCCGTATTCCCCGCTCATTTTCGAGATAGAACAGGTTGACCCGGCTGACTAAAAAAAAGGAGACTCCACAAATGGCTGGTACAGCACCTGTTGAACTTGGAACAAAGAAGGTAGGCACCCTTCTGAAAGAATATGCAGTCCCGGGCATCATCGCCATGACTGCATCTTCTCTTTATAATATGGTGGACAGCATCTTCATCGGGCATATCCCGGGAGAAGGTTCGCTGGCCATTTCGGGACTTGCGGTCACATTTCCGCTGATGAACCTCTCCACGGCCCTCGGAACGCTTGTCGGGATTGGTGCGTCAACGATGATTTCGGTGCTTCTCGGGCAGAAGAACTACAAGGCGGCCAACACGGTCCTTGCCAACGAGGTCACCCTCAACACTATCATAGGAACGGCATTTTCCGTCATATGCCTTCTGTTCCTCGACCCGATCCTGACATTTTTCGGAGCAAGCTCCAATACCCTTCCCTTCGCGCGGGAATATATGCAGATCATCCTCTACGGCAATGTCGTGACGCATCTGTATTTCGGCCTCAACAATGTCCTCAGGGCATCGGGCAATCCGAAAATGGCGATGGAGCTCACGCTGTTTACCGTGATTTCCAATACGATACTCGACCCAGTCTTCATCTTTGTTTTCGGAATGGGAATCAGGGGCGCGGCACTTGCCACCGTCCTCTGCCAGCTGATGGCACTCACATATTTGCTGCGGTACTTTATGGACAAAAAGAGGTTCATGCATCTTCCGGAGAAGATATTATCCCTCGACTGGAAGGTAGCAAAGTCCTCTCTTTCAATCGGTATGGGCCCGTTCCTGATGAATTCGGCATCATGCATCGTAGCCCTTTTCATCAACCAGCAGCTGATGAAGTACGGAGGCGACATGAGCATCGGCGCATACGGAATCGTCAACAGGATTTCATTCATTTTCGTGATGATCGTGATGGGACTCAACCAGGGAATGCAGCCTATTGCGGGCTACAACTACGGGGCAAGGCAGTACAGCAGGGTCCGCAAGGTCTATCTGCTCACAGCGATGTGGGGTACGATTGCGACCACCCTCGGCTTCATCTCCGGAGAGTTCTTTCCGGATGTGCTGGTCAGGATTTTCACCAATGACCCGGCTCTCATTGAGATTGCCGACAAAGGTCTGCGCATTGTGGTGCTCACATTCCCCATCATTGCATTCCAGATGGTGGCCACCAACCTTTTCCAGTGTCTGGGGATGATAAAGAAGAGCATTTTCCTGTCCCTGTCAAGGCAGCTGCTCTTCCTCGTTCCGCTCATATACATACTCCCCAACTGGTTTTCAGTCCGCGGAGTATGGTACAGCTTCCCTATCTCGGACGCACTTGCATCCATTGTCACCCTGCTTTTCATCTCCGGCCTCTTCAGGAAGTTCGGCAGAATGAATGACGGGGACGACCCGTCCATACTGGGCAGCAACATCTGACAGCGTCCTGCACAAGTCCACATTACCAAAAAGATATATCATATGGAGAAGAAAACAATAATCAATATCGGCCGTCAGTTCGGCAGCGGAGGGCGGGAAGTTGCCCTTGCAGTCGGCAGGAAACTGGGAATCAGTGTCTATGACAACGAGCTGATTACCAAGGCAGCTGAGGAAAGCGGATTCAGCAGGCAGCTGTTTGCGGACATCGACGAGAAAAAGAGCTTTTTCTCATTGTCCAGCTTTTTCTCCAGCAGCGGCTACAGCCTGACCGACAACTGTGTAGGAGACAACGGGCTTTTCAACATCCAGAGCAATGTCATCCGCGGCATTGCCGAAAAGGAATCCGCAGTATTCATCGGCCGCTGTTCCGACTACATCCTCAGGGAAATGAAGTGCCTTGACGTGTTCATCACAGCACCCGAAGAGGACAGGATTGAAAGGATATCCCGGCGCAGGGGAATAGGCCGGGACGAGGCCAGGGCGCTGATGGAGAAGACGGACAGCAAGCGCAGGACATACTACAATTATTTCACTTTCGGGGACTGGGGAGTTGCCGGCAACTATGACCTTTGCATTGATTCGGGCATTCTGGGAATAGAGGGCACGGCAGACCTCATTGTTGATGTCGCAAAAAGAATGGGACTGGCATAGGTATGAGAAAAATTGCAGGAGTTCTGATGGCCGTATGCCTTCTGGCGGCCTGCGGTTCGGGCAGGAAGGGTGAAGGCCCACGCAAGGAGCCGGTGGTGCTGAACGAGACGCTCACAAATGAGATGTCCGATACCGTGTCGCTTGAAAAGATGGACCGCAAAATCGAGGCATATATGCAGCAGTGGCAGCTCAAGGGGGCGTCGCTCGCCGTGATGAGGAACGATTCTCTCCTTTATGCCAAGGGCTACGGATGGGCAGACGAGGCAAAGGGCGTCACCATGGAGCCGTACCACATCATGAGGCTCGCCTCCGTGTCCAAGCTCATTACCGCGGCCGGAGTCATGGTGCTCCAGGAACAGGGCAAGCTTTCGCTGAGGGATTCGGTGTTCGGCGAGTGCGGCATACTCGGAAAAGAGGAATATGCATCATCGATCAAAGACAAAAACTACTATAAAATCACGGTGGAGGACCTCCTGAGGCACAAGGGAGGCTTCACTTCAGGGGCCGGGGACCCGATGTTCTCGACAAGGTCGATAATGGTCAACAACCGCCTCGACACTCCTCCGACCTCCGACGAGCTGATTTCGATTGTGCTGAGGCGCAGGCTCGGATTTGTCCCCGGGACCTCCCAGTCATACTCCAATTTCGGCTATCTGCTCTTGAGCAAGGTGATTGAAAAGGTCAGCGGCGACCCGTACGAGGACTTTATCCAGAAGAATGTGCTCCGCAAGGCCGGATGCATGGATTTCCACATCGCAGGCAACTACTATTCCGATAGATATCCCAACGAGGTCCGCTACTATGTCCCTTCCAACGAGGAGCCGGTGCAGGAATACAACAACAGCGGACGCCTTGTGACGCGCTGCTACGGAGGCAATGACATCACTGCCCTTTCCGGAGCAGGGGCCTGGGTGGGCTCAGTGCCGGAACTTGCCAAATTTGTCGCCTCGATTGACGGGAAGCATGACATGCAGAACATCATAGAGTATGAAAGCGTGGAGGAGATGACCCTCTACAGCGACGACAAGACCTATTCGCTCGGATGGAACGACACCAATCCCGCAATCGGATGGACACGCACAGGCACATTCTCGGGCACAAGTGCGCTCATCAAGTATTTCCCGGACGGGGAATGCTGGATTTTCGTCACCAACACCAGCACCTGGAAGGGACCTGCACTTGCAAGAAAAACCGCAGCCCTTTTCAGTGAGCTGCGGCGCAATTATTCTTCAGAGTTTCCCGAAAGGAATCTTTTCTTCAAATGATCAGTCCTCAAGGCTGTTGACGATGTGCATCGTGTCGCGTGCGATTACGAGTTCCTCGTCAGTTGTGACAAGTGCCACCTTTACAGGCGAATCAGGCATCGAGATGATTGTATCCTCGCCCCAGGCGGTGTTTGCCTCATAGTCGAACTTGAGTCCGAGATATGTGAAGTTCTCGCATACGCGGCGGCGCAGACGGCTGTTGTGCTCTCCGATGCCTCCGGTGAAGACGATGAGGTCAACTCCGTTCATCACTGCGATATACTGGCCGATGTTCTTGATGAGGTCGTAGGTAAGCTTCTTGAGTACAAGCTTTGCCTTCGGGTCGCCGGCATTTGCAAGCTCATCCATGTCACGGGCATCGGAAGTCTTTCCGGAAAGTCCGAGGAATCCGCTCTTTTTGTTCATCACCTCGGTCATCTGGTCCGGGGTCAGATTCTCCTTCTTCATGATGTAAGGGACCACGTTGGCGTCGATGTTGCCGCACCTTGTACCCATTATCATGCCCTCGAGAGGGGTGAAGCCCATTGATGTGTCAACGCATTTTCCGTTGAGCACTGCAGTCACCGAGCTGCCGTTTCCGATATGGCAGGTGATGATCTTGGAGTTGTTGATGTCGAGGCCGCACATCTTTGCACCCTTCTGTGACACGAACTGGTGGCTTGTGCCGTGGGCACCGTAGCGGCGTACGTGATATTTCTCGTAATACTCGTATGGGAGCGCATACATATACGCATACTGCGGCATTGTCTGGTGGAATGCTGTATCGAAGGTAACCACCTGTGGTACATCCGGAATCACATGCTGCACGGCCCTGATGCCGAGGAGGTGTGCCGGATTGTGGAGAGGGGCGAAATCGCAGCAGATTTCAATCTTTTTGAGGACATCCTCGTCAACGAGGGCGCTGCCGCTGAAATAGTCGGCACCCTGCACGATACGGTGTCCGACGGCTTCGATGTCGTCAATGGAAGCAAGCACGCCGTGCTCCGGGTCGGTAAGGGCATCGAGGACGAGCTTCATGCCCACCTTGTGGTCAGGAACGGGGAGTTCGCGAACAATCTTTTCGCCCTTTGAAGGCTTGTACTGGAAAATACCGCTTTCCAATCCGATTTTTTCAACGATGCCTTTTGCAATGAGATCATAGACATCATCGCTCTTCATATCAAGCAGCTGGTACTTGATTGAGGAGCTTCCGCAATTGATTACTAGAATTATCATATTATGTTTTAAATATTATCCGGAAAATGCTTACAAATGTAAGAAAGAACCCTTACTTTTGCAAACATTAACCGAACTTAGATTATGACAGGCCCCGCCCGATACGATTCTTTATGCCTGTGTCTGACTGCCGGGATTGCAGCAGGCACGCTGTTTTTGGGAGTTTTCCCTTTCCCGTGGGTTTTTACCTTCATTGTATCTCTTTGTCTTACAATTGGTTGTGCCTTGTCCGTCCGGTTCCGGCCCGATATGGGACGCCTTGCGCTGCTGTTTCTCCTCACAGGCCTTCTCTGTGCGCTGTCCGACGGGATGTCCTCCCATTTTGCAGGCCATGGCGGAGTCGCCTTTGCAGAGCGCTTTGCGGACAGGGTCAAGGACACCATCGGGTCCATTCCATACGCTTGCTCCACAACCGGCGGCCTTGTGAAGGGACTCCTGACCGGCGACCGCAGCGGCATCGCAAAAGAGGTCAGGGATGTGTTCAGGGCAAGCGGGGCCTCCCACATACTCGCCCTTTCGGGACTTCACCTGGGGATCATCTATTCCATCATCCTCGGCCTGTGCACCCCCCTCGGCAACGGACGGACAGCCAGATGGATAAAATATGCCGCCACGGTGCTTCTGTGCGGTTTCTATGCCGCTGCTGCCGGATTCGGGGCTTCAATCACAAGGGCCTTCCTTTTCATCCTGATAAGCGAAACCCTTAAGATACTCGGAAGGCCACGCAGGTCCATGAGGGTGCTGCTTACCGCACTCGTCATACAGCTTGTTGCAAATCCTTCAGTAATTTCAGACACAGGTTTCCAGCTTTCCTATCTGGCAATGACCGGCATCACGGTACTGTATCCGGTGCTGGACAGCTGGTATCCGTCCTCCGGCCATGACCGGGCTGACTTGCCGAGACGCATCTGGCAGGCTGCCGCCCTCTCCATCTCCTGCCAGGCATTTACGGGACCGCTCGCCTGGCTGCGGTTCCACTCCTTCCCGAAGTATTTCCTGCTTACCAACATACTGGCAATGCCCGTCACCACGGCCGTCATGGTGACTTCGGTAATTGTGATATCGCTGTCCGCGGCCGGATGCTGCCCGGGATGGATGGTCGCCGCGAATGAAAAAACCGTCAGCATCCTGCTTGGGATACTGACGGTGATATCTGAAATGTAAGGGATCTTCAGGAAGGGTCCCGCTCCCTATCTCACGCAGCGGACACTGGCCCCGAAATACTCCTTGTGGCCATATCCCACGACCACATCCGGGGATTCGGCATTGAGCAGTATGTATGCGGCCCTTTCCCCGTCGGCCGTATCGGATGTCCAGAATGCGGCATAGCTCATCAGTCCGTCGAAGGTCCAGGATTCCCCGTCAAAATTGCCGTATCCGGCCGATATTGCGCTGAACAGAGTAGCATTGTCGGCGCTTACCTCAGGCCAGTATTCCCACATCCTGTCTTCGTGGAAATAAGCCTTGTCGTCCATCAGATGTCCCGCAGCACCTACGAAACTGCCTCCGCAAAGTTCGGCATATTCGGCAACGGTCGGGAGCCTCCAGCCCTCCGGACAGGCATTGAGCGCATTTTCCCATGTATAGAAGGTGCCGGTGACATCCTTCATGATGTCGCAGTCCGCATAGCCGGCTCCCCCCTGGGCATACTGGAGATTGCGGATCATCCAGTCAAGGTCTCCGATATGGATATAAAGTAAAGATTTTCCGTCACGGGAGTCATTGAATGAAAGTGCGTCGGAAGGGGTAGGCATCGTTACGGACTTGCCCGGCTTCACCACTGTCGTATTTCTCGTGGCTGTGGACGTGTAATAACCGTCGCCATAGATGGCCACATTAAGGGAAATGGTCGCAAGAGTGTCGGGAACCTTAAATGTAAATGTCCCCAGGACAGTTTCCGGGTCACTTTCATATTTGGTGGTATCACGCACGGTGCTTTTGGCGGACGAATACCAATAATATCCGTAGGTGCCTCCATCGCTGCGGTAGGCTCCTGAAGGAGTTACAGTCAGCTTCTGGCCGGCATATGTGTATTCGGGTATGTTGAAAGAAAGCAGGCCGCTGAAACTCGGCTTGGTTTCGTCTTCGTCGTCATCTTTCTTGCAGGCCGGAATCACGGCAAGGCAAGCGGCAGCCATCAGAACCGGCAGAATAAATCTCCTGTTGAATTTCATTTCCTTTCTTTGGATTATCGTACAAATATGCACATTTTATCTTTAAATTCCGCTACCTTTGTACAAAAACAAAGCCAAATGGGACGTTTTATCAAGGCTCTTGCCGCCATTATCATGATTGTCTGCACTGTTGCCTGCGACAGCGACAGGTACATCGCCATCTCCGGATATGCCCAGGGCGGCACATATACCGTCAAAATCAATCTACGCGGCGTGTCGGAAAAGCCCGAGGCCATTGCCGCACATATCGATACCCTTCTCCTTGCAATAGACAACACCATGTCAGGCTACAACAGGGGCTCGGTTCTGAGCCGGGTGAATGCCGGGGAACAGGTGGAGCTCAACGATATGTTCCGCGACATCTATGCCCTTTCCTACGATGTCTGGGAGAAGACAGGCGGGGCAGTTGACGTGTCTGCCGGGCCGCTTTTCGATGCCTGGGGCTTCGGCTTCAAAAACGGGGAGATGCCGTCCGCAGCACGGGTGGATTCGCTGCGCGGCCTGTGCGGGATGGAGCGCCTCGGGCCCTGTGCAGATTCGGCCGTCACAAGGCATCCCGTGCTGAATTTCAATGCAATAGCACAGGGGTACAGCTGCGACATAGTGGCAGACTATCTCAAAAGTATTGGCGTAAGGGATATGCTGGTGGACATCGGCGAAATCTACTGCTGCGGCCTCAATCCCGAAGGCAGGGGCTGGAGCATCGGAGTGGACCTTCCGGTTGACGGCAACGATACCCCGGGAGCACAGCTCAAGGGCATCTGGAACAGCGGAGGAAAGGCTGCCGGAGTGGTGACTTCAGGCAACTACAGGAAATTCTATGTCAGGGACGGAAAGAAATATGCCCATACGGTTGACCCACGCACAGGCTACCCGGTATCGCACCATCTCCTGAGCGCAACCATTATCGCACCGGATGCAGCCACGGCCGATGCATACGCAACTTATTGCATGGTAATCGGTTATGATGAAGCAGCAAAGTTCATCAATTCAGCCCCGGACATCGAGGGATACCTGATTTATGAAAAGGACGGCGAAATGCTCACCTGGGCATCCCCGGGCTGCATCATAGAATAGCAATTACCTGAGGTCGGTGACCACCCAGGAGGACGGGAATCCGGAAGGACGGTAGGACGTGGCCCCCTTCAATGGAGAAAACGCGAGGTTGCTGATATTGAACACCATTTCCGTACCGTCGGAAGAGCATATCTTTGCGCCCACAGGGACATCCCCGTCAAAAAACATTGACACGGATTTCACTCCGGCATCCACGACCGGCTTCAGGTCAACCCTGCGGCAATTTCTGCCTCCGAATACGCCCGTTTCCGTACGGACGGTCTCAAAGGCATCCGATGCATACACAACAAGAAGTGCAGGATTGACAAGGAAATCCGGGGACTGCGGATCCACAGGCTCGATCACGACCTCTTCGGCCATATGGTCGGCTACCCATCTGGAAGTGCCGTCACAGCTGATTTCCATTCCGTTGCCTTCCACTCTGAAGGCATCTCCGGAGACCTCCGCACTGCCGCTTCCGCTGAAGGCAGGCCTTCCCTGCCTTGTACCGGAAAAGGAATATTCAAATGACACACAATAAGCCGAGGCCTTTTGGGAAAAGGCTTTCATCACCGGGTCCACTCTGTCCGGAGCCATAAAGGCAACAAGTGCCGCAAGAGTCAATAACAGAAGTTTCATCATAAAGCTTTTTTGGAGGGACAACCCTCTGGCAACTGCTATGATGCAGTATAGGCGTCGAGTATCTGCTGGAGCTCTTCCAGGGTAGCCACAAGCACCTGTCTAGGCTTGGAGCCTTCCTGCGGCCCTACGATACCGGCAGCCTCGAGTTGGTCCATTACCCTTCCTGCCTTTGCATAACCCATACCAAGCTTGCGCTGGAGGTCGGATGTCGAGCCCCTTTGCGACAGCACAACCTGGCGTGCGGCCTCCTCAAAGCGTTCGTCCAGATTTTTCATATCCACCATTGCGGAGCCGTCCTCCTGCTCAGGGTCCGGGTCAGGCAGATAATAAGGGGTATTGTACGACTTCATATAGCCGCTCTGGTTATGGACAAACTCATTGATGTCGTTGATCTCATCGTTGCTGATGTAGGCACACTGGATACGTTCCATCTCGATTCCGGCGTAGAAGATCATGTCTCCCTTTCCGATGAGCTTGTCAGCTCCCGGGGCATCGAGAATGGTCTTGGAATCCACGGAAGAAGATACCCTGAAGGCAATCCTGGTAGGGAAATTGGATTTGATCAGACCGGTCACCACATCCACTGAAGGCCTCTGGGTTGCGAGCACCACGTGGATACCCGCCGCCCTTCCCTTCTGGGCAAGCCTGATGATGGAATTGGAGATGCTCCTTGCAAGGGCCTTGTTTTCCGGACCCGCGCCGGCACTCATCGTAAGATCGGCAAACTCGTCCACAACCGCCACTATATAAGGCAGATACCTGTGGCCGTTATTTGGATTGAGATGGCGGTCACGGTATTTTTCATTATAGAGCTTCACATTGTTGACCAGTGCCTTGCTCAGGAGCTCATACCTCTGGTCCATCTCAAGGCAGAGCGACCTGAGGATCCTCTCGCTCTGCTTCGGGTTCTTGCAGATGGCATTGTTGAACTCGTCCTCGTCGCTTCCGGCATCCGGAAGAACGGCAAGATAGTGGTGATGGAGCTTTGCATATGCCGAGAACTCCACCATCTTCGGGTCGATGAATACAAATTTCAGCTCGGCAGGATGCTTTTTGTAGATGAGCGAATTGATGAGCACATTGAGACCGACTGATTTTCCCTGCTTGGTGGCTCCGGCAACAAGAAGATGCGGTGCATCGGCAAGGTCAAACACCTTGACTTTCTGGGTAATGGTAATACCGATTGCAACCGGCAGCTCGGCATTGCTCTCGCGGAAGGCCTCATCGTTGAGAAGGGCCTTGAGCGGCACGATGGACGGAACGTCATTGGCCACCTCTATGCCCACAGAATCCGACAGGGACACAATCCTTACACCCTTTGCCTTGAGAGCCATGGCAATATCCTCCTGACGGCTCTTGATGGAGGCTATCTTGACTCCGGGAGCCGGAAATACCTTATAGAGAGTAACCGTAGGTCCCACCACGGCCTTGACATTGTCGATGTCGATATTGTAGTTCTTCAGGGTCGCACGGATTCTGAGATTGTTGCGCTTGAGCTCTTCGGAAGACACCTCATGGCGCTGGTTCTCATACCCTTTCAGCAGGTCAAGAGGAGGGAACACAAACTGGCTCAGCCCGTATCCGGGATCATTGCAGACGTCAATCCTCGGGAGGTCCTCCTGAATGTCGGTGGAAAGCTCCTCCCCAGCCTGCACTTCAAGGCGGTCTTCCTGCGGATTGGCTCCGGACTCCTGTGCCACGGTGTCAACTGACGCGCTCGCCGGTGCCGCAGCATTATCTGCCGGCTGCCCGGCCGTTCCAGTCATTGCCCCGCTCTCCACAGCTGCCTGTTCTTCTGTCACGGTCTCATCTTCGTCTTCTTTCTCAACCTCCGGCGTCCACCCGATCTGTACGGCACCTTCTTCCATATGGGCCGGTCCCCAGGTGAAAGGATTGCGCAGTCCCGACTGACCGTCTTCACCGCTTTGACTCTCACCCGGTTCCGCAACTTCTTCCTCAACGTCGTTTGCGTCCGAGGGTGCATGCTTCTTGCCGAGGAAGATGTCCATAAACCTCCTGCTGGCAAAAACCATCCATAAAACTATGAAAGCCAGGGCTATGACAAAAGACAAAGGCGTACCTGCAAGGTTCACCGACCAGGCTGCGGCCGCCTTTCCGCACTCTCCTCCCAGTCCTCCGCCGAAGGCATTGTCAAGCCCGAGCACCATGGAGCACAGCGACAGGAAATAGGAAAGCACGACCGATGCGGCAACGGACAGAACCACCACCCTGATTACGGAGAACTCCCTCCTACCGAACATCATGCGGAGAGAAATGACTCCGAGGGCCACGACAATGGCAAAGGCCCCGAGGCCGAACCACCTCTCCACAAGAAGGTGTCCCCATCCGGCACCGCCCTTTCCGCCGGCGTTGCTTACCGGGACGGACTGGTCAAAAGCGGCCGGATCACCGAGAAGGCTCTGGTCGGCCTTCCAGGTAAACAGATATGAGACTGTAGAAATGAGCGTGAACAGGGCAAACACGGCAACGGCAAGACCGGTGATTCTTATGATCATGGTCCTGCGGTCGGGATCAATCCCGTTCCATAAAGCGGTCAGTTTTTTGAAGGGCTGCATCAGATTATTTTCCTTTCTGGTAATTCTTTCTCTGGAAATTGTTTCTCTTCTGCTGATACCCGTTCCTGCGCTGGGCAAAATCAAGGTTGAGTCCCGGACGCGAGAAGTTGGCATCCGAAGCTATCCTGGTAAGGCTGATGCCCTCGGGAACCTTTATCCTGAAATCCGACAGGACCTCGATATCCTTGAGAATCGTTTCGTCTGCGACACTGTCCTTGTTCCAGATCAGATACTGCTGACGCATATAGATGGCAAGGGAACGGATCATTGCTGTCTTCTGCGGACCGTCCTCCTCACCGGCAATAAGGTCGATGATGCTCTCGATGTTCCTTCCATAGTGGCGTGCCTTCACGGCCTTGGTCTTGAGCGGGATGCGCATCGGCTTTGTGTTCCTCGCCTCCGGCTCGGGCATAGGGTACGGTGAATCCACATCGAGATCATAGCCCGACATGATGAAAAGGTGGTCCCAGAGCTTCTGCTCCCAGTTCTCCTCGGCGTGGACCGCCGGATTGAGGGTCTCCATCACCTTCACAACCGCACGCGCCTGCACAGTGCGCTTCTCGCGGTCCTCTATAAGGCGCAGTTTTTCAACCATATCAAGCACGTTCCTGCCATATTCGGGCATCACGAGCCTTTCTCTTTCGGTATTGTATTCGAGAGTCCTTCTGTTTTCGTAGATATCCATTGTAGAAGCTGAATTTAAAATAGCATTTTTGTCAAAGCTGCGTCCCGCAGGGATACGGAACCCAACCTACAAAGATACTATTTTATTTTCATTTACATACCAAATGCAAGCCTCCACATTGTCATATCCCATTGCCCGGTAAAGGGAAGCGTATCTGCCTATCTGCCGGAGATATCTGCGGTCCTCCCCGCCGAATTTGTAGTCAATCACGCATACGTCCTTTCCGCTGATGACCACCCTGTCGGGCCTGTAGAGGCTTCCGTCGGTATCTATTATGGACACCTCGTTCATGGCCGACACACCGGTGCATGAGTACCAGCCCCTGTCCCTGACCGACTCCAACCGTTCACGCAGGAACTCCTCATACCCCGGAGCCCTGTCCTCCGGCAGCGCTCCGCACGCCACCTGCGCCCTTACTGCATCAGGAAGGTCCCCGGGAACATTCACACTGGAGAGAATTGCGTGCAGGACAGTACCCTTGTGACGTGCCGATTCACCTTCCTCCGAGAAGAAATCAACGGAATCGGCGCTGAATTTGAGTCTTCCCCTCTCCCTCACATCCTCACCCTCCACCGGAGCGGGATTGAGCGGAAACGAAGGATATCCGGACACAATCTCCCCGACCTCATCCGGCAGGCCTTCCTTTGCCCTCATCCTTTCCTTCCGGAAATCGAACATCTCCCCATAAGAAAACCGCTCGACACCTTCTTCAAGGGAATGGTCGAACATACCCTGATTGACGCAGAGATACCCGTAGAGTATCTGGGCCATATTCTTATAATCGTGTTCCGGAGCATATCCGGCGCTTTCCTGCGGAGACGGGGCCATCGGCAGCCTGTGGAAAGCCGAACAGCCTTCATCATTCTCCGCAATGACGTGAAGCCCCCTGGAGGCCCTCGTAAGGGCTACATAGGTCACATTGAGATTGTCGATGAACTGCATCCTGCGCTCCTTCAGATAGGCCCCGTCAAAAAGGTCGGGCTCATTCTCCTTCCTGGAAAGATTCGTCTTGTACACGCCCAGTGCCTCTTTCGGGAAATCGGTTCCTTCCGTCTCAGGGATGCACCAGGCACTGACAGTATTGCGCTGGGGGAACAGTTCGACACTATGAGCAAAAGGGAATATGACATAGCCGAACTCGAGCCCCTTGGACTTGTGTATGGTCATTATCCTCACAGCCTCGGGGTCGGCTGGCGACGAGAGCTTCGGGTCCTGCTCCTTCCAATAGTCGAGGAAGGAGGCAAGGTTGTTGCCGTTGAGACTCACCCACTCTCCCAGGACATCCATAAATGACTGGATATGATATATTTCACCCTCCAGGCACCCTGGATTTGCAGCCTCCATCTTCCTTATGAAATCCTCGGCAAGATCAATCAGGGAATGGTAAGACTCCGGGATGGCAATATCCAGCGAACCGGCAAGATATGCCCCTACGGTATCGCCCGGATTGGCAACCCTGCTCATAAGGGACACCACCCTCCGCACGCATATTGAGGATTTCACGGAAAGGGAGTCGTCGGAAATCACGGGGATTCCATTGTCGGCAAGGACCGAGGCCAGGGATGCACCCTCATTGTTGCTCCTTACCAGCACGGCAATGTCTCCGTAGCCGGCGTTGCCATCCTGCATCACCCTGCTTATTGCAGAGACCACCTCGTCACAAATGCTGTCCTTAGGACAGAAAGTGAATTCGAGGCTTCCGTCCCCGCAGGTCCCTGCCATCGGCTTCTGGGCCACATCCCCGTAGATATCCCCGATTCCGGCACCTTCTCCATAAACCTTGTCCAGTACGGATGCCGCATATGAGAAGAAACTGTTGTTGAACTCCACTATATTGCGGCAGCTGCGCCAGTTTTCGGACAGGGCGCGGGTATCGTCCGCCATATTGCCGAACTCCTTTTTCACCTCGGTGCCGAGCAGGTTCCAGTCCGAGCCGCGCCACCGGTAGATGCTCTGCTTGATGTCACCGACAATAAGGTCCGTCACCCTGCCCTTCTCCGAATGGCTCAGGCTCTCCCTCAGGAGAGGACGGAAATTTTCCCACTGCACCGTGGAGGTATCCTGGAACTCATCCAGAAGGAAATTCTCATACCTTACACCGAGCTTTTCATAGATGAACGGTGCATCGTCCTCACCGATAATCGTGCGCAGGATGGAATTGGAATCGTCAAGGGTGATCACGTTCTTCTCCTTGATCAGCGCCTCATATTCCTTGTGGAGCCGGGAAGCTATACCCAGGCAGTAGAGTTGCCGGAGAATCACTCCCGCCGTATTGAAGGGACGGAGCCCCCTGTCCATCAGACTGACAAAGGCCTCAAGGGGACCGTCAAGCACCCCGTCCACGATTTTGTGAAGCCCTGCATTCTTTTTGGGAAACCAATTGTCGGGATTGCCGGCATTGCGGACAAACGCTTCGGTCAACGCATCAATCTTATCCCCCCTTTTCAATGCCATATATTTTTCGGGAATGATCTTCATAAAGCCCCTTGTGGTATCATAGACAGTCAACCCGTTATCGGTAAACACCCTGTTGACCCTCTCAGCGGCGGCAATGACGGCATCGGTGAAACTGTCACGGTACTCCCTGCAGGCCTTGCGCACAAGTGTAAGGTTCTCATTTGAATACAAAGAAGTGAGGTCAAGTCCGTGCTTTTCCAGGACTGTTGCGAGCTTCTCCGATTCGAGGTCTGCGGCCATCTCGTAGAGCCCCGGCTCAAGACTGTATCTCCCGTTTTCAGAGATCTGCTCCATCGCATATTCCTTCAGCCAGGAAAGAAGCTTCGGATTGTCTTCTGAAAGCGAATCCAGGATCCGGTCCACACTTTCCTTTACGAGCGATTTCTTGTCGAGGTCGATCTGGTACGAGGCCACCTGCCCGATTTCCCTTGCAAACGACTTCAGAGTCATCTGGAAGAACTTGTCTATGGTACTGATGGAAAAGGCGTTGTAATCATGAAGAATATTGACAAGGACTTCATAGGCCTTCTTTTTCAGGGCTGCAGCACCTCCGAACTCGGCGGAAAACTCTTTGTAATAACCTGATTTTTCAGGAGATGTGGCAAGGATGTCGAGCTCCTTGAGTATGCGGCTTTTCATCTCGTCGGTCGCCTTGTTGGTAAAGGTGACGGCAAGGATGTGACGGTAGGCATACGGGTCCTCCGAGCGGAAGACCATACCGATATATGTTTTGGCAAGGTTGAAAGTCTTTCCCGAACCTGCCGAAGCTTTAAGTATCTCAAGCATGATTGATTGTCCTTTTTATCGTCCACACAAGTCCCTGAAGTCGCAATACGCGCACGGCCCGTTTTCGGCAGGGCGCCTGAAAGGCACCGCCGGGTCTATTATTTCCGCCAGTGTCCTCCGGAGACCTTCCATAATAGGCTCGATGGAATCCTCCGGCAAACCCTTTTCCCCGGGTTCCTGTCCAGCACAAATCTCCGCCGGCTGATATATGACATTGGCAATGTTGCGGCCCTTGATCCCGGGCATATCGTCCGCATACATATCATAGAGGAACATCTGGAGGGCTATCTTCGGACGGTCTTTTTCCTTCTCCCCGAACATTTTTTCCACGATTTCCCCTGCCGGTATCTTCCCCTCGAGTATCTTTTTCTCATTGCTGCTGACGCGTCCAGTCTTGTAGTCCAGGATCCTGACCGTACCGTCACCGAAACTGTCCACCCTGTCCATATAGCCCATAAAGCCGAATCCGTCCACAGACCAGGTCCCCTTCATCTCGAGACCTACTATCTCAAAGAAAGACAACCCCTTGTCAACCAGCAGCTTCCTGTCGTATTTCAGGGTATCCGCCACATAGCGCAGGATGACCTCGCAGGTGACAAGGTCACGCCCGCCCACTTCCATGGAATGGAGATATGTCTTCATGAGAGCCGTTATCTTGTCCCTGATTGCATCACGTCTTCCGAGCCAGGAGTCGATATACTGCACGGAAACACTCCTCAGCGGCACAAGACGGCCTTCACGCACAGCCTTCTCCACCTCCCGCCTGTCCATCGGGAACGAAGGGTCCATCGCAGCCTCCCCGAGATAAATTGCCTGCATTGTGTCGTGATATACGCTTCCGAGGAGCCTGCCGTCGATGGTTTCAGCCACTTCCTCCTCCTCGGACAGACCGCAAACGAAACTGTAATAGAACTTTACAGGACAGTCAAGGTAGTTTTTGAGAGTACTTGGCGACAGCTTCCTCCCCTTTACAATGCTTTCGATGTCTTCGGGCTTTTCTATGTCCTCCTCCTTTTTTGCAGAGAGATTGCCGGCCTTGGCGATATAAGTGTCCATCGGCACCCTGAAATGGTACCGCAGCTGCTTGATATAACGGCTTTCCTCACCGGACTTGAGGCCCTCGGTCCTTGAATCATACACCAGCCAGACATTCTCCGCCCGCTGCAGAAGACGGTAGAAGCAATAGGCAAGGATGGCGTCCTTGAACTCTCCGGTTGGCAGCCCGAAGCCCTTGCGCAGCTCCGGAGGAATGAATGACGGGGAAGAGGACCTCTTCGGGAACACGCCTTCGTTGCACGAAAGGATGACCAGGTTGTCAAAATCCAGCGCCCTGGTCTCGAGCGGTCCCATTATCTGGAATCCCCTCAGCGGCTCACCCTCGTAAGGCACGCTCTCCGGGCCGACAAGCTGCGACAGGAGATTGACGAATGTCGCCGGCAGGATTTCGAGACGCTTCCCCTTCAGAAGCTGGACGCAGGCGTGGAACCGCCTTGCAAACTCCGCTTCGATTGCCATGTCCGGGTCATCCAGAAGCCTCCCGGCAATCCCCTCGATTACCCTCAGCAGATAATCTTCAAGAGCCTCCACGGTATCGGCCGACGCCTTTGTGACATCCTTCACGACAGGGTCGAACACAAGCTCCATCACATCACTGCCCCTGACCATATCCATCGGGATATAATGCTTCAGGCTGGATATGATTGCCCTGCACAGGCTCTCACCCCCGCTGTCCAGCGCCTTTTTGAACACACTGTTGCCCAGGACTTCCCAGACCTGCCTGTGATAGAACATCGGGCCGCCGGAGGACTGCCTGATATGCACCTGCATCGACACAAGGTCCATCATAAGGCTGTAGAAGGCACTCGCCCTCATCGGGTAGCCCATGGTGACATTGATATCCTCTATCTGCGGAGGAATGGAATTGAGCACCGGCATCAGCAGGGATTCGTCCGGGAGCACGACAGCAGTATCGGTCCCTATCCGTGCGAGATCGCCTCCGTGGCTATCCACGGCAAGCCTCCGGAGAATCTCCGGGAGGATCTTGGCCTGCCCCACTCCCGAAGGTACGCTGACCACGCTGATCCGCGGCACATCCATCACCTCCGGATCCGTCTCGAAAGCCTGAGGGAACAGCTCCAGATTGCGTTTCATATAGACTGAAGCAAGGTTGCGCATATCCCTTATCATCCTTCCCGAACCGGCCTCCTGCCTTTTTGACGGGAAGTCCCAGCAGAACTGTGCCAGACCCGCATCCCTCATTTTTTTCAGCACGGCACTCTCGCATCCGTTCAGGGCATTCAGGCCGACAAAGACGAAAGAATCCACCCCGGGGAACCTTTCGGCAAAGACATCCGTAACACTGCCGGTGCGGAGCTTTTCGACAAGGCTGCGATAGACCATGCCGTCATAGGCATAACCCGCGGACAGCAGTCTTTCCCTGAAGCTGTGGTAGAGCGGACGCAGAATATTCCATATCGACACAAACTTTTCCTTCGGCGAATCCCTGCGGACCTTTCCCTCCTGGAAATAGCCGAGGAACCTCCTGATTGCAGCCTTCTGCTCCTCCGTCATATACGAACAGTCATCTTCCATAGCCTTGAAATCGGCCACATTGGCAAAGATCATATCCGCATCGACGAGATTCTTGTCCACGTCGGCAAAATCCCCCAATATGACCTCTCCCCAGCTGATGAACTCGTCCAGGCTCTCCGCCTGGGGATAAAGCTGCCTGTAGCATTCATACAGCTCGAGAATGAGAGTCACCCTGTCGGTAATCTCACTTCCGTGGATACGGTAGAAGAAATCGTTGATTGTGAGCGTGCACGGCATCAGCAAAGGCTTTGTACCCTCCGGATCCTCCTTTGCACTTTCAGCAACAGCCTCCCGCAAATACTTGACAAAGAAGGCCATGGAGCGCCTGTTAGGAAACACAAAGCACTTGTCGGAGATACGCCCCTCCGAATAATAATGGTCAGCGACCTGTTTCAAAAATGGATTCATACCTGCAAAGATAGCCCCTTCTTGTGCAAAACTGTGACACAGTCACAAAAAAAAGCGACAAACCTTCAAGGTCTGCCGCCTTTCTGTCCCGAATATGGGATTACTTCTTGAAATACCTCTGGAGAAGGCCATAGAAGCCGGCACCGTGACGGGCCTCATCCTTTGCCATCTCGTGAACGGTATCGTGCACAGCATCGTAGCCGAGTTCCTTTGCCCTCTTTGCAATGGCGAGCTTGCCTTCGCAGGCACCGGCCTCTGCCTGATACCTCTTCTCAAGGTTGGTCTTGGTGTCCCATACAACCTCACCGAGAAGCTCGGCAAACTTTGAAGCGTGCTCAGCCTCCTCGAAAGCATAGCGCTTGAAGGCCTCTGCAACCTCAGGATATCCCTCGCGCTCTGCCTGGCGGCTCATTGCAAGGTACATTCCGACCTCGGTGCACTCACCGTTGAAATGGTCGCGCAGTCCCTGGAGAACCTCCGGGTCCTCAACCTTTCCGTCACCGATATGGTGCTCGCAGGCCCACTGAGGGGCATCTCCCTCTTCCTTTACCTCTGCAAACTTGGAAGCTGGAACACCGCACTGAGGGCAACGCTCCGGCGGATTCTCGCCTTCATAGACGTATCCGCAAACAAGACATCTGAATTTCTTTTTCATATCTCTGAATGTTTAACCTATTGTTTGATTTTATACAAATTCAAATTTAGTCAATTCCCGCGAATCTGCAAAATTGCAGGGCGGGAAGTTTCTTCAAATATGCGGCCGTGCGGAGCCTAACCGATGGTGGCGCCGGCAGCCAGGGCCTCCGCAGGGGTGATGAAACGCATCTTGCCGTCACCCTGGCGGGCCATCAGGATCATTCCCCTTGACTCGATCCCGCGGATGACGCGAGGCTTGAGATTGGCAAGGATGCAGATCTGCCTGCCCACCATGTCTTCAGGGGAATAATACTCGGCAATGCCAGACACGATGACCCTCTGGTCCACACCGGTGTCGATGGTGAGTTTCAGCAGCTTGTCGGTCTTTGGCACCCTCTCCGCAGCAAGCACGTTGGCCGTGCGGATATCCATTGCGTCAAAGTCCTCGAATGAGACCTCATCCTTCAGGGGCTCGATGCGTTTTGCCGCCTCTTCCGCAGCCTTCCTTGCGGCAGCCTCCTCATTTGCAGCCTTGGTGGCCTGGAGTTTGGCTATCTGCGCATCCACCTCGGCATCCTCGATTTTCGCAAAAAGAAGCTCCGCCGCCCCGAGAGCGTGTCCTGCAGGAAGAAGCTCGGACGATCCGAGGTCATCCCACCTGAGCACTATGCCGTCCCTGCGGATTTCAGCCCCTTCCGGCACGGTATGGAGGGCACAGGCCTCATCCTCCCTGTAGAAATTGACTGTAGGCTCGCCCTCTCCCTTCCTGTGGTCGAAGCCGGCGTCGATACCGACATTGAGCATCTTGCGCAGCTTCTCCGCGGAGAACGGCAGGAACGGCTCGAATGCAATCGCGAGATCGGCACAGATCTGGAGCGAAGTGTAGAGGATGGATGCGGCACGGTCCATATCGGTCTTTGCGACCTTCCACGGCTCGGTGTCGGAAATGTATTTGTTGCCGATGCGGGCAATGTTCATAGCGGCCTTGAGAGCCTCCCTGAAATGGAATGTGGAGATCTGCGATTCGAGCTCGGCACGGGCCTGACGCACTTCTTCAAGTGCCTGGGTATCAACATCCTCGTGCTTGAGATCTGCAGGCACCATCCCACCGAAATATTTGCCGGTGAGCACGACGGCCCTGTTGACGAAGTTGCCTAAGATGGCCACGAGCTCGGAGTTGTTCCTCTGCTGGAAATCCTTCCAGGTGAAATCGTTGTCCTTTGTCTCCGGGGCATTTGCGCAGAGCACGTACCTGAGCACGTCCTCGCGGCCCGCAAACTCGTCCTCATACTCCTGGAGCCATACGGCCCAGTTGCGGGAGGTGGAAATCTTGTCGCCCTCGAGATTGAGGAACTCGTTGGCAGGCACATTGTCAGGAAGGATGTAGCTTCCGTCAGCCTTCAGCATTGAAGGGAACACGATGCAGTGGAACACGATATTGTCCTTGCCGATGAAATGTACGAGGCGGGTATCCTCATCCTTCCACCATTTTTCCCAGCTCTGCGGAAGCAGCTCCATCGAATTGGAAATGTAGCCGATAGGGGCATCGAACCATACGTAGAGCACCTTGCCTTCGGCACCTTCTACAGGCACCGGCACTCCCCATTCGAGGTCACGGCTCACCGCCCTCGGCTGGAGGCCTCCGTCAATCCAGCTCTTGCACTGGCCATAGACATTGGTTTTCCATTCCCTGTGATTGTCGAGAATCCATTCCCTGAGCCACGGTTCATACTGGTCCAGGGGAAGATACCAATGCTTGGTGGCCTTCTTCACCGGGGCGCTTCCGCTCAGTGCCGACTTCGGGTCGATGAGTTCCTCCGGGCTGAGGGTGCTTCCGCATTTCTCGCACTGGTCCCCGTAGGCGTTGGGATTGCCGCACTTCGGGCAGGTACCCGTGATGTAGCGGTCTGCAAGGAATGTCTTTGCCTCGGTATCATAGTACTGCTCAGTCTCTTTGGTGATGAATTTGCCTTCATCGTAGAGCTTGCGGAAATAGTCCGAAGCATTCTTTTCGTGCACCTTGGATGTAGTGCGGGAATAGATGTCGAAATTGATTCCCAGACGGGTGAAGGAGTCCTTGATGATGCGGTGGTAACGGTCCACGATATCCTGCGGAGTCACCCCTTCCTTCTTTGCCTTGATGGTGATCGGCACTCCGTGCTCATCGCTTCCGCAGATGAACAGCACGTCCTCTCCCCTCATCCTGAGATACCTCACATAGATGTCGGCAGGCACATACACGCCTGCAAGATGTCCGATGTGCACCGGTCCGTTGGCATACGGGAGTGCACTTGTCACGAGAGTTCTCTTGAAATTCTTGTCCATATTGTGTGTCATTTATAATTATCTACTGTACCCTGCCCAATTTTTCCTCAATCTTCTTGCGCACCTGCGAAAGCTTCTGGATGTCAACCAGAAGTCCGTCCTGCTGCTGCGGGTCCTGCTCCGTCTTGAGCCTGTCCTGGAGCGAACGCATCCGTTCAAGCACCCGGCGCGACTGATAGACGAGGATGGCCTTCGGCACATTGCGCACGAGGGCCGAGGAGGTGGCAGTCATCGCGTTTCTGAACTTTTCGATGGAAAGCACGTATTTTTCCGTCGTCAATGAGGCAGTAAAATCTGCAGCCTCCCTGTCGCTCCCGTCCATTATGGCCTTCACTATGTCCTGCTGGGCCATGTCGGGACTGGAATCGTAATAGCTGAAATACAGGTCGTAAACCCTCCGGAGCAGGCTGTTGCGCATCTTTCCCCCGTCATCGTCGAGGACTCCCCTGATGAAATCCGCTACTGTGTAGATATTGTCAGGGTCATAGAACTCCGAGTCCGACTCAAACTTCAGCTCCTCAAGTCCATGGTTGAGTATGAACCACATAAGGTCCCTTTCGGCAGGAAAGAGCGAAGGGTCCTCCGCAATCACGCGGCCGGTCTCCGCATCCGCTTTTGCCGTTTCCTGCTCCGCAGGTTCATCCTCCTGCCTTGCATCTTTCCTTTCGGCAGCCCTGAGTGCAGCCTTCTTTTCGTCCTCAAGCATCCGGTCGCGGGTCTGCCTGACCCTTGAAAACAGGATCCCGGAATCGGTGTCGAACTTGGCTGCGCACATCTGTGTATAGACCGAGCGCTTCACGGGGTCGGGCATCAGGGCTATGGTGTCGGCAATGTCGTTGATCAGGTCAGCCTTTTTCAAAGGGTCATTGCCTGCCTCCCCGAGCAGAAGGTCAGCCTTGAACTCGATGAAATCCCTTTCGCCGGACTCGATGAAAGCCGTCACCTCATCGAGGGTATGCTTGCGTGCAAATGAATCCGGGTCATCCCCGTCCGGGATAAGGACCACCTTCACGTTCATCCCCTCCTTCAGCACAAGGCCGATGCCCCTGAGGGCCGCGTGTATCCCGGCAGAATCGCCGTCATACATTATGGTGATGTTCTGCGTAAACTTCCTGATGAGCCGTATCTGGCCCTGTGTCAGCGAGGTACCGCTTGAAGCCACCACGTTTGTTATGCCCAGCTGGTGCATCGACAGCACGTCGAGGTAGCCCTCCACGAGAAAGCATTTGTCCTGACGCACTATGGCATTCTTGGCGAAATAGATGCCGTAGAGGGAGTTGCTCTTGACATAAATCTCCGTTTCCGGGGAGTTGACATATTTCGCCACGGATTTGTCGGTCCGCAGCGTCCTTCCCCCGAAGGCGATGATCCTTCCGCTGACGGAATGGATCGGGAACATCACCCTGCTGAAAAACCTGTCTGCAAGGCGTCCGTCGTCATATTTGACGGCAAGACCGGTATCCAGGAGATATTCCTCCCTGTATCCGGCTGCAACCGCGGCCCCGCTGAGCGAGGTCCTGTCGGAAGGTGCCCATCCAAGCCCGTATTTGCGGACGGTCTCATCCTCCAGGCCCCTGGAACGGAAATAGGCAGCGCCAAGAGCCCTGCCCTCCTCCGTCGAGAGACTGTCCACGAAAAACTTCTCGGCATATTCGGTGACCGCATAGAGGGTTTCGCTCCTCTGCCTTGCCATCACCTCCTCGGCCGTTTCCTCCTTTTCCATGACCTCGATGCCGTACTTGCGTGCAAGATATTTCAGCGCGTCGGGATAGGAAAGGTTTTCGTGCTCCATTATGAATCCGACCGCAGTGCCTGATTTTCCGCAGCCGAAACATTTGTAGATGCCCTTTGCCGGTGAGACCACGAACGACGGGGTCTTCTCGTTGTGGAAAGGGCAGCACGCCATAAAATTGGCCCCGGACCGCTTCAGGGTCACGAAATCCCCGATGACGTCCTCAATACGGGCGGCATCGAGAATCTTCGCTACGGTGTCCTGGGGAATCATTCTGCCTACTGTTCGTCCACTCTCCGGTAATCAATGTCCCTCACTTCGTCAAGGTCGGTCGGGGCCGGCCCGTCCTCTGGAACGCGCTCGGCACTTTCTCCTGTCCTCGTGAACTTGATTTCGTAGTCCTTGATGGCCTTGTCAACCTTCCATGCGGACACCAGCTCGGAGACTCCATACACGATGAGTGCAATCCCCGCCAGAATGCTCATGATGGCCTTGCTGAATGGATTGAACACTATGACGATGCCGAAGAGCACTGCCATTATCGACAGGCCGAGCGAGATGAATCCGCCGCCCAGCTGCGCCAGGGCACCGTACATCGCAAGGACCTGAAGGAGGCCGAAAATGATGAGGGCCGCGCCGATGAGATATACTATGATCCCGCCGACAATGCCGGGATTGAGGTAGAGCACCAGGCCGAGCACGACATCCACGACGGCATTGGTCACGGAAATGGACATGCTGCCGCCGCCCCTCCTTTTCTGGACAAATCCGTTGACAAGGGTTATCAGTCCGGCGGCAAACAGCAGCGCGGCAATCACCTGTACAAGAGTCCTTGTGGCATCATTGCTGATTATCATTACGATACCAATGGCAATTGCTACCAGTGAGCGCAGAATGCTGCTGAACTTGTTTTTGTATCCGAAAGTAAAGAGTCGCATAATCCAATCAGGTAGAATGAAAACAATTAAAACGGAAGGTCATCCGCAGGGATGTCACTGGCGGAAGGGGCCGGAGCGGAAGGGATGTCCGGTACTGCCGGTGCATATCCCTGTGCAGCCTGCTGGCCCTGCGGGGCAATCCTCCACGCCCTGAGGTCGGTGTACCACCGGCCATTGTATTCCCTGCTGCTGATGCCGAATGAGACCTTCACCCTGTCCCCGACATTATATTTTGCAAGGTCGCTGACCTTGTCCTGCCCCCATACCGAGAACACCGCCGTGGACGGGAAATTGCCGTCCTGGAATTCTACGGTAAACTCCTGCTTTGCCCATTCTCCGCGGGCGGAACGTCCCGTCTGCGGGGCAAGCTTGGAAGAAAGGGTGCCTTCAAGTTCGAAATTTGCCATATGTTTTTGTGAAAAAAGCCTGCCCGGCACTTGGGCTGAGCAGGCAAAGGTCATATTGTATACGGATTACTTTGCTTGAGGAGCTACATAGTGCTTGACGGAGTCGAGCTGCACCTCGAAGATAAGGGTTGAGTTCGGCTCGATGCCCCTTGTACCCCTCTTGCCGTAACCGAGCTCTGCAGGTACATAGAGAGTGATCTTGCCGCCTTCACCGATGAGAGCGAGGCCTTCGGTCCATCCTGCAATCACACGGTTGAGGGTGAACTCGGCGGAAGGCTGGTCTGCAGGCACCTCGTCAAATACGGTTCCGTCGAGAAGGGTACCCTTGTAGTGGGCATATACGGTGTCCCTTGAAGCAGGCCTGTTGTCGTTGCCCTGCTCGGAGATGACATACTGGAGGCCGCTCCCGGTAACGGTCACGCCCTCTTTCTTTGCATTGGATGCGAGGAACTTCTGCTCCTTGTCGGAATTGACGGCGAGCTTGTATTCGTTCCTCTGGGAGAGGAGCTTGTTGATGGCAGCTCCCATATCCTCAGGGTTGTATTTGAACTGCTTTACGAAGTTGGAATCCTTCATGTCGCCTTCAGCTGCAATGAAATCCTTGAGTCCCTTGAGAACGAGGTTATAGTTGATCTCACCGAAGTCATACTGCTTGAACATTGGACCGTAATTGACGCCGAGATAGTAGCTTACGGAGTCAACAAGGGATTTCTTCGGGAGAAGTGATTCAGGATTGACAGGCTTTGCCGCCTTGAGGGAATCGGCAAGTGAGGCGGACTCGCTACCGCCTTTTGAAGAAGTACAAGCGACAGCCAATACGACAAAGGCTGAAGCTGCAATCATTCTGAGTGTTTTCATAATATAATGTCTGATTTTGATTGATTCTTTACTTTCCCGGCCTCATTAATGCGACGCAGGAAATGCAAATATCGCAAAAATATTTTGAAAAGAAGTGATTTATTTGGTTTTCTTTGAATTATTGACTATTTTTAACAAAGAAAGAAAAAAGGCCGCCAATGGACCAGGACAATAACATATTGAAATCCAAGTTAAAGGAGTTTTTCGGCTTCGACTCGTTCAAGAACAGCCAGGAAGAAATCATACACCATCTCATCAGCGGCAACAGCGCCTTCGTGCTTATGCCTACGGGAGGTGGCAAGTCCCTCTGCTACCAGCTTCCGGCCTTGGTGATGCCGGGTACGGCAATCGTGATTTCGCCCCTGATTGCGCTGATGAAAAACCAGGTGGATGCCATCAGGGGGTTTGTATCCGGCAACGAGGGGATTGCCCATTTCCTGAACTCTTCGCTGAGCAAGGCCCAGGTTGCCGAGGTGAGGGACAATCTCCTCAAAGGGGAGACCAAGCTGCTGTACGTGGCACCCGAATCGCTCACCAAAGACGAGAACATAGCCCTTCTGAAAGAGATAAAGATTTCTTTCTACGCCGTGGACGAGGCCCACTGCATCTCCGAATGGGGACACGATTTCAGGCCGGAATACAGGCGCATCAGGTCCATAGTCAATGAGATAGGTGATGCTCCGATCATCGCGCTCACGGCGACGGCCACCCCGAAGGTCCAGAGCGACATAATGAAGAACCTCGGGATCCAGGACGCACGGGTTTTCAAGTCATCCTTCAACAGGTCCAACCTCTATTATGAAGTCCGTGACAAGATCGAACCGGAAAAGGACATAGTGAAATACATCAGGCAGAACCCGGGCAAGTCCGGCATAATCTACTGCCTGAGCCGCAAGAAAGTGGAGGAGATGGCCCAGATGCTCAACATCAACGGCATCAAGGCGCTTCCGTACCACGCGGGGCTGGACGCCAGGACGCGTGCGGAGAACCAGGACCGCTTCCTGATGCAGGACATAGACGTCATCGTGGCCACGATTGCCTTCGGAATGGGCATCGACAAGCCGGACGTGAGGTTCGTCATCCATTATGACATGCCCAAGAGCATCGAAGGATACTACCAGGAGACGGGAAGGGCCGGGCGTGACGGGCTTGAGGGGACCTGCATTGCATACTACAGCTACAAGGACATCCTCCGGCTCGAGAAATTCATGCAGGGTAAGCCTGTGGCGGAACAGGAAATCGGCAGGCAGCTGCTCGGCGAGACGGTCAGCTACGCGGAGACCGGAGACTGCCGCAGAAGGCTGCTGCTCAACTATTTCGGCGAAGAATATACAAAAGACAACTGCGGGGCTTGCGACAACTGCCTCCACCCGAAGCCGAAGTTTGACGGGACGCAGGAAATCCTCAAGGTCCTCTCTCTTGTAAAGGCCCTCCCGGAGCGCTTCAAGGCAGAACATCTTGCCAACATCCTCTCAGGCACATCCACAGCCATCATCAAATCATACAGGCACGACAAGCTGGACCTCTTCGGATGCGGGGAAGGCCACGACGCGAAGTTCTGGGGCGCCGTAATCAGGCAGTGCACCATACGCCATCTGCTTGACAAGGAGATTGAAAGCTACGGACTCATTTCAATCACGGACGAGGGGCTCGGCTATATGGAGCGCCCTTACCCTATCCTTCTGACCGAGGACAGCAAGTATTCGGGCAACTCCGCCGACGAGGATGATGACGAACTCCCTGCAGGCGGTCCGCAGAAAGGCGGAGGAGGCGGGGATCCGGTCCTGCTTGCGATGCTCAGGGATCTGCGCAAAAATATGGCGGCAAGGCTGAAAATGCAGCCGTGGATCATTTTCGGGGACCCTTCCCTTGAAGACATGTCCATCATGTACCCGCTTACCGCAGCGGAGCTCAAGAACTGCCAGGGTGTCGGCGAGGGAAAGGCGCGCAAATACGGGGGCGAATTCCTTGAACTCATACGCAAATATGTGGAAGAGAATGAGATAGAGCGTCCGGACGATTTCGTGGTAAAGACCATTCCTTCAAAATCCACAAAGAAAATCAGCATCATCCAGGGCATCGACAGGCAGATGGATCTGGAGGATATCGCCGAGGCTCAGGGCATGGACATGGACGAGCTCCTCTCCAACATCGAGAGCATCGCCGAGTCCGGGATGAAGCTCAACCTCAACTATTACATCGACCGCAACATTGACCAGGACGATGTGGAGGAGATTTTCTCGTACCTGCGCGAAGAAGCCACCTCCGACTCGCTCGAGGATGCCCTGAACGACCTTTCGGGTGACTTTGACGAGATGGACATCAGGATAGTAAGAATCAAGTTCATCGCAGAAGTCGCAAATTGACGGACTTTTTGTAACTTTGTCCGTTTATGAAAAGATTTCTGAAAAGATACTGGTTCCCGGCGGCGGCAGTCCTGCTTGCCGCAATACAGACCTTCGGTATGGATTATGTCCGTTCCGCCGGTCCCGCAATGCCGGAAGCCGCCCCGGATACAGTCATTTACGACAATTCGAAGATTTATACCAAATTCCGCTCCTCAGGCGAAAAGGTTGCCTCCGATTCCCTGTCCGGGCAGGATTTTCTAGAGGAGGAGAAGGAAACCATATCGGCAAGGGATACAATCCGTGTCCCGGACTCCCTTAAATATACCGACCCTTTCAGGTACAGATACTATATTGCCCTTGTCGATTCCCTCACCCACATCCAGGTGCGTGATTCGCTGCGTGCAGCCGGAGACAGCCTCGACTGGCCGAAGCTCGATTCCATTTATTTCGCCGACTCCGCCGCACTTGCAAGGAAGAAATTCGAAGAGTGGTACAATTCCCTCGACAAGACAGCCCGCAAGCGCTATGACTACGAGCAGAAGATGAAGGAGAAAATGCGCATCACCGACAGCATCCTCACGGTCAAGGACAGCCTCCAGGCCATCAGGGACAGCATCAGGGAGAACACACCGCGCATCCTCGAGACCTTTGCCCTGCCGCAGGAAAAGTGGTATGACAGGATAGTGGCATGGAACAAGGACAGGTACTACAACACGCCGAAGGTAATCCCGCTTGACACGGGCTACAATTACCGGTTCAACGACTATCCGTTCATGAAAACGGACGTGAATGCTTCATACCTCGGAGTATCCGGTTCGCCGGTGCAGACATATGACTTTTTCAAGCGCAGGACTGACGAATGCGTCGGATTCTACGCCCCTTACGAGCCGTATTCATTCTCTCCCTGCACACTGCCGATGTACAACACAAAGACTCCATATACGGAGCTTTCGTACTACGGTACCCTCTTTGCCAACATCGAGCGCGAGGAAACCGACATCCACATCATGACCACCCAGAACATCTTCCCGTCGCTCAACATCATGTTTGAGTATGACAGGAACGGCTCCAACGGCATGCTCGAGAACGAGGCTACCGACAACAGGAATGTGGTCTTTGCCGGCAACTATCTGGGAAAGAAGTATATGGCCCATGCGGGCTTCATTTTCAACCAGGTCAGGCGCAACGAAAACGGCGGAGTGGTGGACAATTTCTGGATCAGGGACACGACCGTAGGTTCAAGGGAGGTGGCCGTAAGGCTGACCAATGCCGACAACCGCATCTACAAGAGGACCTGGTTCCTTGACCAGACCTGCAGGATTCCTATCGGATTTATCAACAAGCTCACCGGCAAGGCAGCCAAAGACCAGGAGGAAGAAATTGGGACAGAAGACTTTGACGGGACTACCGCCTTCATAGGCCACAGCACCGAATACTCCGTCTATTCCAAGATGTACTACGACAGAATAGGTACCTCGGACGAGGCGGGAAGGAATTTCTACCACAACAATTTCTACATCAACCCCACCGTTTCAAACGACTCGATAAGGGTAAGGAAGCTGGACAACAGGATCTTCCTGCGCATACAGCCATGGGCGGAAGATGCCATAGTGTCCACGGTCAACGCTGGCATCGGCAACCACAACATGAACTACTTCATGTTTACGCCTGACGGCTACCTGTCACCTTCGCGCAATGTAACGGAAAGCACTTTCTACCTGTACGGCGGCGCGGCGGGAAGTTTCAGGAAATACATAAGCTGGAATGCCGACGCCTACTACAATTTCGCCGGTGACAGGGCCAACGATTTCGGCATCGATGCCTCGATGGGATTCAGTTTCTATCCGTTCAGAAGGCACCGCACAAGTCCTGTCAACATAGGGGCAAGGTTCTCGACGTCCCTCGAATCGGCGGAATTCCTTGAAAGACACTATTTTTCCAACCACCTGAAGTGGGACAGCGATTTTGACAGGAAATCCACGACTATGGTGGAAGGCTCCATCAGCATACCGCACTGGGATTTCTCGGTCAATGCCGGATACTCCCTTCTTGCCAACAACATCTACTATGACACGCAGGCGGTTGCACGCCAGAATCCGGAAGCGATGAGCGTGTTCAAGATCGGGCTCCAGAAGAATTTTGCCGTCAAGGGGCTCCATCTCGACAACAATCTCCTGTTCCAGGCATCTTCCAATGAAGATGTCCTGCCTCTTCCGATGCTTGCGGCCAACCTCAAGTGGTATTTCCAGTTTGATGTCGTCAGGAATGTGATGCAGATGCAGATCGGAGCAAACGCCCTTTACACGACAAAATGGTATGCCCCAGCATACAGCCCGCAAAGCGGAATGTTCCACAACCAGAACACCAACAAATACGGGGACTGCCCTTACATCGATGCATTCGTCAACATCCAGTGGAAGAGGACGACAATTTTCGTGAAGGTTATCAACATCAATATGGGCTGGCCTAACAATTCGGCGGACTATTTCAGTGCAGACGGATACATAAGGCCGCAGAGGGGTATCAAGTTCGGAGTATGGTGGCCGTTCTACACCCAGCCTAACAGAAACAGCACAGTCTCCGCCTCCGGAGGCTCCTCTTCAAAAGGCAGCCAGGGCGGGATGGGCCAGGGCGGCTCTTTCCAGCGCGGAATGAATTCAAGATAATGGGTAAGAGACAGTTGTCCTACATAGTCATTGCCTGCATCATCGCACTGATGGTGATACCCATCCTGTGCATCCGGAAGCCCGAAAAGCCCGGGCACAGCCACGAAAGGCTAAGGGCGGCAATCTGCCTCGACGGACACAGGTCACGCAGCATCCATTTCAGCACAGGCTTCAATTATGAGCTTCTCCGGGGATTTGCAGCAACGGAGCAGCTCGACGCCGACATTTTCCTTGCGCAGCTTGACAGCTGCCTGATTGATTCACTGCAGCTTGACAGCATCGACATCATTGTGGTCCCGGTATCGGCCGACTCGCTCCTGGAGGATATGGCCGTGTCCGTGATGCAGGAGGACAGCACAGTCTGGGTTGCAAGCGGGAAACACAAAAAATTCATCCACAGGATCAACAGCTACCTTTCCGGAGTAAGGGCATCCGAGGATTATCCGGAGTTTGTGGACAGGTTTGCACATTCGTATGAACCGTTCTCCCGGGTCCGCCGGGGAAAGACTTACCGCAATGCAAGCCCCTATGACGATATCATAAAGAGACACGCAGCCTCCATCGGATGGGACTGGAGGATGCTCTGCGCGCTTGTATGGCAGGAGTCGAAGTTCCATATCGAGGCCCGTTCGCGGAAAGGGGCGGAAGGACTGATGCAGATGATTCCATCCACGGCGAAGAGTTTCGGCCACGATGACATGCTGGACCCGGAAAGGAATGTGGAGACGGGAGTCAGGTATCTTGCCAGGCTGCAGAGGATGTTTGCACAGGACGTATCGGAGGATGACCTTATGAGAGTCACGCTGGCGGCCTACAATGCGGGGGAAGGCAGAATAAAGGACTGCATCAGCTACGCGAAGGGACACGGGCTGCCCCACTCCACCTGGGAGGAAATAGAAGCCGTGATTCCGCATCTGCGCGAAAGCGGCAACATCGACAGCACCGTATCCCTCGGAGTCTTCAAAGGATACGAGACAATCAGGTACATCAGGATAACGGATTCGCTCTACAGGGCATTCTGCACCATCATTCCGGGGGCAAAACCTACTGCGCCCGCACGGTCTTCGCAGGATCAACCTTCGCCACAAAAAGACACGGTATCAGCAGCAGGACCATCACGGCAAGAAACGACAGAAGGTCAGCCGCAAGAATGAGCCTCGGCGATACGGACATCGGCACGAATGAGACGTAATAATTGGCCGGGTCGAGCTTGAGGAAATGGGTGAGGTTCTGTACCGCGCACAGCAGCAGGGCCGCGGCATTGCCGATAGCCATCCCCTTGAGAACCAATACAGAAGATACCCTCAGGAATACAGAAGATATGGATGCGTCGGTCATCCCCAGCGACTTCAGCAGGCCTATTGTGCTGATATTGCGGAAAAGAAGGATCAGCAGGCCGGAAATCATATTGAAACCGGCGACGGCAGTCATCAGCAGCAGGACCACCATCACATTCATATCGATTACGCTGAGCCACGAAAAAATAGACGGGTATCGCGCTGTGGCAGGGGTGGCAACAGGTGCTGTGCGGATGTCCGGAGCTGAAAGCAAAAGAAGGCTTCCTATCTCACCGTTTTTCCATTCGAGCTCCTCATAGCCCCTCCAGTCATCTTCCAGGAGCACCTCCACTGCTGAGACCTCATCTTCGGTCCAGCCGTTGAGCCTGCGCATATCCCCGATCCCTGCAAATACCACCGGACGCTCCGAAGAGCCCATCACGTCCTCGTAGATGCTGTCCACACGGAACTTCCTGACTTTCACCCTTTCACCGATGAAATATGCGGTCAGTGCATCTCCCTTGGAAAGACCAATCTGGCGTGCGAGCTTCGCCGGGACACTCACTCCGAGGCTGTCCCCTCCCCCGGGCACACCCTTGAAAATCACCCCTCCTATCTCGCTGTCACTCTTTACTATTCCGGCCCTGTAAACGGCAGGGATGACTCCGGCCACACCTCCCACCGAGTCTACGGCGGCCATTATCGTGGATGCATCCTCAAGAGGATTCTCTCCCGTAAAGTCGATGGTGGAATTGGAAATGGAAATGTCTCCGGAAATCAAGGCTATCCCTTCACGGAGCTCCTTGCGGAAGCCCCGTGAAATGCAGACAGCCACTATCATTATGAAAAAGGAAAGGGCGATGGTCCACATCGCCATCTTTCCTTCGTACCGCAGACGGCCGGCTATGAATCGGCTCGCCTTCATTTACCAGATATGAACCCTTTCTTCCTCAGGAAGATACATCGGTTCGCCCTCCTTGATGCCGAATGCGTCGAAGAATGACTGGAAGTTCCTTACGGCCACATTTACCCTGTTTACCGCAAGGGAGTGGACATCCAGCATAGTGAGCCTTTCCTTCTCGGCATCGGTGATGTTCTGGGCCCAGATAGCTCCGTATGAGAGATAGAACCTCTGCTCAGGGGTGAAACCGTCTATCAGCTCGCGGCTTTTGCCCTCGAGGGCGTTCTGCATTGCCGTGAAAGCGATGCTGAGTCCGCCGTGGTCACCGATGTTCTCTCCCGTGGTGAGCGCTCCGTTGGCCATGAGGCCGGGAACGATTTCCACTTTGTTGTACTGTGCGGCAAGGGCTTCGGCCTTTGCACGGAACTTGGCGTCATCCTCGTCGGTCCACCAGGATGCCATATTGCCCTTCGCATCGAAGAGGCGGCCCTGGTCGTCGAATCCGTGCGACATCTCGTGGCCGATTACGACTCCGATTCCGCCGTAGTTGACCGGATCGTCGGCATCAGGGTTGAAGAACGGCGGCTGGAGGATCGCTGCCGGGAAGCATATCTCGTTGGTTGTAGGGTTGTAATATGCATTCACGGTCTGGGGAGTCATGCCCCATTCGCTGCGGTCGGTCGGCTTGCCGAGCCTGCTCATATTGTCGGCGATATACCACTCGCTGGCAGCCTTGAGATTTTCATAATAGCTCTTCGAAGGGTCGATTGAAAGGGTGCCGTAATCCTTCCATTTGTCCGGATAGCCGATTTTCACGGTAAAGGCGTCAAGCTTTTCGTGGGCCTTGACCTTGGTCTCACTGCTCATCCAGTCGAGGGAATCGATATGCTCCCCGAGGGCCTTCTGGAGATTGGCCACGAGCTCCTCCATCTTTTTCTTTGAGCTTTCAGGGAAATATTTTGCGACATACATTTTGCCCACAGCCTCTCCGAGAATGCCGTTAGGAACCTGCATAGCCCTCTTCCAGCGCGGCTTCTGCTGCTCGATGCCGGACATCTGACGGCTGAAGAAATCGAACGAGGCATCATAGAAATCGTCGCTCAGCGCACCGCAGGCATCCTGGATGAGCATTCCGGCAAGATAGTCCTTGAGGACATCGATGTCGGCCTGCGCGAAGTATTTGGCGAAGGCGTCAAAGAACGACAGCTCGCACACGATCAGTTTCTGCTGGTCAGGGATGTTCCTTTCGGAAAGGTATGAAGCGAAATCGAAACCCGGATATCTTGCGACCAGTTCGGCAGTGGTCATCGGGTTGTACATTGCCGGGATATCCCTTTCCTGCACGCTTGTCCAGGAATTCTCCGCAAGCACATCCTCTACGGAAAGGGCATTGTCGGCGGCTTTCTCCGCATTCTCAACTCCGGCGAGGGCGAAAACCCTTGCAAGGAACTTGCGGTAACCTTCCTTGATACCCGCATTGCGTTCCTCGGTGTAATAGTCCCTGTCGCCGATTCCGAGTCCGCTCTGTCCAAAAAAGAGTATCTGGGAGTCGGAATCCATGAAATCGGACATCACGCTTGTGGCAAAAAATGCCCCGGCACCGCTGCTGTGCATCCTTGCAATTGTCCTCACAATACCTTCACGGTCGGTAACGGAATAGATTTCGTCGATGTATGACTTGAGAGGTGCGGCTCCTTCCTCATTGAGCCTGAGCGAATCGAGGCCCATCTTGTAGAGGTCGGCTATCTTGCGCTCGTCGCTGCCTTCCCTTGTCTTCATGGTCGTCATCTCCTTGAAAAGGTCGTTGAGCTTCTCCACGGAGTTTTCCCTGAGCTGGTCGAATGAGCCGAAACGGGCGTATTCCGGCCCGAGAGGGTTGTTTTTCTGCCATCCTCCCGTAGAATAGAGGTAGAAATCCTGTCCCGGAGCCACCGTAGTGTCAAGGTTGGCAAGATCGATTGCAGGCACTTTCTCACGGCTGCCTTCTGCCGCACCGCATCCGGCAAGCACCAGCGCCGATGCGATGAATGAAAAATATTTTCTCATTGTCATCTGGTTTGAATCCATCAATTCAGTCCATTGTCCAAAAAAGCGGACAATCTTGCAAAGTTAATCTTTTTATGCGATATTTGCCCGGCAAAATTCATTTCACGAGTGATGACAATGCATACGGATAAACTTGTAAAGTTTGTCAAAGACTGGATGCTTCCCCTTGCAATCGTACTTGGAGTAAGCTCTTACCTCATTTTCCATTTCTGCCACGCACTCCACCCGATCGGGGAAACCTGCAGAAAGATTGCTTCCAACTCACAGACCTTCCTCATCGGAGTGATGATTTTCCTCCAGATGGTAAAGATGTCCCCGAGGGAGATGCGCTTCCACCGCTGGCACATTGGCCCGCTCCTCCTGCAGACCGTCTCGTTCCTGGTTCTCGCGCTGATTGCCGTCTATACCCCGAAGGGCACGGGACGAATCCTCCTCGAATGTGCGATGCTCTGCCTCATCTGCCCTACCGCTTCGGCGGCGGGGGTAATCACCGACAAACTGGGCGGAAGCCTTCCCGGCAACATGTCATACCTTGTGATGATCAACACGATAGTCACATTCCTGATCCCGGCCGTCGTCCCGGTGATCCATCCTTCCGACATGCCTTTCTGGACCATCGTGTCCGTCATTGCAGTGAGGATTTTCCCGATGCTCCTGCTGCCATGCTTCATAGCCTGGATTATCAGATACATGTTCCCGAGGCTCCAGGCGTGGCTGCTCAGATATGCCCACTGGTCTTTCTATTTCTGGGGGATAAGCCTCACGCTGGCGATGATTCTTGCCACCCGCTCCCTCGTCTGGAGCGGCCTCTCCTTCTGGGCTCTGGTACTCATCGGAGTGGTGTCGCTCGCCTGCTGCGCCCTGCAGTTCGCATTCGGGCGGCTGAACGGCAGACGGTTCGGAAAGAAGGACATGATAACCTCCGGACAGGCGCTCGGCCAGAAGAACACAGGCTTTCTCATCTGGCTGGGCTACAACTACATGACCCCTGTGACTTCAATTGCCGGAGGACTCTACGCAATCTGGCAGAACATCTTCAATTCCTGGGAGCTCTACTGCAAGCGCAGGGAAGACGCAGCCGCAAAATAGTCAGACTTTCGCCTCCCTGAACACCTCCGCGATGGAAGGGTATGTATTCTTGAGATAATGCGGAAGGGATGATTTGGCCACCCAGGCCGCTGTGGTTATGTCCTCCTCGCGCTGAGGCGCAAGGTCAACCGGCCGGGTATAGAGCATGTCATACCACCAGGTATGTTTGAGGTGCCATATCCCGTCACGCCTGTAGCAATGGTCGGTGATGCAGATGAGGTCCCTGCGCACGATGTCCCCGAGGCCGGTTTCCTCCTGGACTTCGCGGACGGCAGTGACAGCTATGTCCTCGCCCGCTTCCTGGTGGCCCTTCGGCAGGTCCCAAAGCCCGTCGCGCCTTATCAGCAGGAAGTCCCCCCTTCTGTTGACAACGAGTCCGCCGGCAGCATTGACCTCCCTGAACTCCGCGCACACGCGCCTGTAGGTCATCTCCTCGTCCTGCGAAGGGATATAGATGCGGTTGAGGGTGGCCGAAGCCTCGAACATCCCGACAAGGGCATGGATGTCAAGCCTGTCCCCGAGATGGAATTCCACGGAATTGGGGTCCGCAAGTGCAGCTCCGTCAGGAGGGCAGATCACTATGCACCGCTTTTCAAAGTATATCCTGCGCATTTGAGTTTATTTGATTATCTTTGTCTTTGCTTTATGCAAATTTAGCCCAATTATGACAGAATACAATAGCAAACACGCGGTTGTCAGGCGTGCTCCCTACGAACTGTATATGGCCTTCGTTGACCTGCGCAATTTCGTCCAGTTTCTTCCGGAAGACAAGAAAAAGGACGTGACCGCGGATTTCGACACCCTCACGGCCACGGTCCAGGGATTCAGCATAGGAGTAATGGTACACGAAAGGGTCCCCTATTCGAAGATTTCATTCATCGACTACGGCAATTCACCTTTCGCATTCAAGATCGATTTCCATTTCGACTCCAACAACGGTGCACAGAACGAGACCGACTTCCACATCGACGTGGAGGCCGACCTCAATTTCATGATGAAGACAATGCTCGGCGGCAAGATCAAGAGCGGCCTGGACAAGATAGTGGACAGCCTTGCAGCCATCTCGGAAGGCAGGATGCCCGAAGGGATCGACCCGTCGATGTTCCCGGGAGGATTCACTAAAAATCAATGACGGAAGAGTTCAGGAAATCGCTTTCGGAAGCCTTCGGGGAAGAGATTGCTTCGCGCACGATGACAGCCCTCGGGGAGCCCCCGTCCGTGTCTGTGCGGCTCAACCCTTCCAAGGCTCCTTCTTCCGTACCGATGATTGACGGGGCGGGTCCCGTCAGTTGGAACAGGCATGCCCATATGCTTGGGTGCAGGCCTTCCTTCACCCTCGATCCGCTGTTCCACAGCGGGGCTTATTATGTCCAGGATTCCTCGGCAATGGCTGTAGGGGCCGTTGCAAGGGAGTTTATCCATCCCGCCGGCAGGCCTCTGCGCGTGCTGGACCTGTGCGCCGCACCCGGAGGAAAGACAACCGACCTTGCAGCCTCGCTGCGCGAAAAATGCGGCAGTTCATTCATCCTTGTAGCCAATGAGGTGATGCGGGCCAGGGCCGGGGTCCTTGCCGACAATGTTGCCCGCTGGGGAGATCCCTGCGTGACGGTGACAGGCTGCGACCCGGGGGCATTCGCCTCCCTCGAAGGGTTCTTCGACATCATAGTCGCCGATGTGCCGTGTTCGGGGGAAGGGATGTTCCGGAAAGATGAACAGGCCGTGCAGCAGTGGTCTCCGGACAATGTGAGGCTCTGCGGGCAGCGCCAGAGGAGGATTCTTGCCGACGTGTGGCCGGCCCTTGCCGAAGGGGGCATACTCATATATTCGACATGCACGTTCAACTCCGTCGAAAACGACGGGAACGTCCTGTGGGCCGAGGAGGCTCTCGGCGCCGATGTCTGCACGCCGGAGCTCGATTACGGATGGTTCAGGACCGGATGCGGCTACAGCCTGATTCCGGGACTCGTGAAAGGGGAAGGGCAGTATTGTGCGGCCCTGAGAAAGACTTCCCCGTCCGGCAGCACAAGACCAAGACAGGCAAAGAGGCTGAAGCAGGATGCGCGCATCGCCGCACTGTTCAGCTGCCCGATGGACATAAGCCTCCGCGGGGACCTTTCCGTGGCCGTTCCGGAGGAGATTGCTGCCGAAACAGCTGTGCTCCAAGGGCTTCACCCGCTTCTTTCGGGCACTGCGGCCGGCTCTTTCAAGGGGAAGGATTTCATTCCGCACGCCGACCTCGCCATGAGCATTTTCCTTTCGGACAAGGCTTTTGTGCAGGCGGAGCTTTCCCTGGAGGATGCCCTTAAATATCTTCACAAGGACCCGATTCTGCTCCCGGAGTCGCCAAAAGGAATCATCCTGGTGAAATACTGCGGGTGCGGACTGGGATTTGTAAAGAACCTCGGAAGCAGGACAAATTCGCTGCTCCCGTCCGACAGAAGAATCAGAATGGATATAGATATTTTATGAGAAAGATTTTGACGGTTGCCGCCGCACTGCTGGTTTCGGCAGTATGCGTCTGTGCACAGACCACAAGGGAAGAGTTTATTGAAAGGTACAACCTGCTGGTTTCCAAGCTTGGAGGAGCAGGAGTCGGCATAGAGACCCTGCTCGACAAATGGGAAGAGGCATACCCTGACGACCTGGACATGCTGTCGGGGCGCTTTGTCTATTATTATACAAAGAGCAAATCCGACAGGATCGAGCCCAAGGGCGGGAAAGCCACATTTATGGGCGCAAAGCCTGCACTTACGCTCAAGGACAGCACTGGAGCCGACATCAACTATTTTCAGGAAAGCTTTTTCGACGACGAGCTGTTCGGAGAGGCTGTCAAGGTGATGGACCGCATCATAAGGACATATCCGCAGAGGCTGGACATGCGTTTCACCAAAATAACGGCCCTGATGAACTACGAAAAGGAGAGCCCGGACATGGCCCTGTCGGAGCTGATGTCGCTGGTTGACCTCAATTATACGGAGCATCCGCAATGGGAATACCCTGGAATCGACGTAGTGGACAATGAAGTATTCAAGGCTTCGGTTCAGGAGTATTGCTACACTTTTTTCCGCCTCGGAGTTCCCGAGGGGTACGAGGCCTTCCGCAAGTCGGCCGAGAAGATGCTCTCCTTCAACAGGGACGACGTGCTGTTCCTCAATGACCTGGGTTCATACTATCTTGTGGCCAGGAAAGACAGCAAGAGCGCCCTCAAATACTACAACAAAGTCCTGAAGAAGGCTCCGGACGACATTACGGCAATCCGCAACTGTGTAGTACTGGCAAGAAACGCAAAGGACGTGAAGCTCGAGAAGAAATACCTTCCTATGCTGATTAAGTACGGCGAGACCGAGGCTGACCGCGAATCGGCAAGGGTACGCCTCGATTATCTCAACAAGAAGTGAAACAAATCCGGTTTTTGTCCGTATATATATTATATGCACCAAGAATCAGGGTACTAAATTGATTAGAGATGAAGCTTTCACAGTTCAATTTCAATCTTCCGCAGGACAGAATCGCAAAAGAGCCCACCAGATGGAGGGATGAATGCAAAATGCTTGTACTCCACAGGGATACGGGCGAGATAGAGCACAGGATCTTCAAGGATATCCTCGATTATTTCGGCAAAGGGGACACCTTCGTCCTCAACGACACGAAAGTATTCCCTGCCCTTCTGTACGGCAACAAGGAGAAAACCGGAGCGGAGATTGAAGTATCCCTTTTGAGGGAGCTCAACCGCGAGCAGAGGCTCTGGGACGTGATTGTGGACCCCGCAAGAAAAATCCGCATAGGCAACAAACTTTATTTCGGCGAGGACGAAAGCCTTGTCGCCGAGGTGATTGACAACACCACATCGCGCGGAAGGACCTTGAGATTCCTCTATGACGGCGAGTATGACGACTTCAAGAAGACTCTCTACAGTCTCGGCACCACCCCGGTTCCGAAATGGGTCAAGTCCGAAAAGGAGATAACTCCAAAGGATGCCGAGGATTACCAGACCATTTTCGCACGGTACGAGGGGGCTGTCGCCGCTCCGGCCGCAGGTCTGCATTTCAGCCGTGAGCTGTTCAACAGGATGATTCTCAAGGACATCAACAAGACCTTCATCACCGTACACATGGGTGTCGGACATTTCAGCAGTGTGGATGTCGAGGATCTTTCAAAGCACAAGATGAGTTCCGAGAGGATGATCATCACCCCGCAGGCCGCCAATGCCATCAATGACACCAAGAGGGCAGGCCACAAGGTGCTTGCTGTAGGAGTCACCGTAATGAGGGGTCTCGAGACCTATGTGACGACCAACAACGAGGTAAATCCATACGACGGATGGACCAACAAGTTCATCTTCCCTCCGTACAAGTTTGCCATTCCGAACGCAATCGTATCCAACTTCCACCGGCCGCTCTCCACGATGCTCATGTCAGTAGCCGCTTTCGGAGGATTTGACAAAGTGATGAACGCCTACAGGGAGGCTCTCGACAACGACTACCGTTTCGGTCCTTACGGTGACGCGATGCTGATCCTGTAACGGGGAGTCTTTATCCCCGGGCTCCCGAGGCTACGGCCGGATAAAGAATCGTACAGAAAACATAAAAATTCGTATAAAACAGGCTTGCAGGGCTTCCCCCGCGGCCTGTTTCCGTTTTCCGTAAGGGACAAATCATTACTTTTGCCTCAAAAAACTGCTATGGAAAACACAGACGAAAAGGCTGCCATGCTAGCCCTCAACCGTATCTTCGGGTTCAATCCGCGCTGCGGCAAGGCTCTGCTCGACAGTTTCCCGGATGCCCGTTCGGTCTTTTACGCGGACCGGAGCAGGCTGCGCACCGTGACAGGGCCGAATGCCGATTATCTTGACAGGCTTGTCCCCGGCACCCTTGATCAGGCGCGCGAAGAGCTGCAGCACCTCCTTGAGACCGGAGCCGGATTTGCGGGTTTCAACGAAAGCGGTTATCCCGCCCTGCTGAAAGAATGTCCGGACCCGCCTCTGGGGCTATACTACAAGAGTTCCGGCGGGAGCGCCGTTTTTCGGGAGGACAGGCTGCACATAGGCATTGTGGGGACACGGGACATGAGTTCCTACGGGCGTGAATGGTGCAGCCTGATAGTCCGGGCCCTGTCGAGGATAAGGCCGGTCCCGGCCATTGTAAGCGGACTGGCTTTCGGCATCGATTTCACAGCCCACGTGTCAGCCCTCGATGCGGGGATGCCCACCATTGCCGTAATGGCGACAGGCATTGACGAAGTCTATCCGTACCGGCACATCCCCCTTGCAAAAAGAATTGAAAGCACCCCGTCAAGCGCACTTGTGACCGACTATCCGGAGGGGACTGTGCCCAAGCCGGTACATTTCCTGCGGCGCAACAGGATCATAGCCGGGATGTGCGATGCCGTCGTCCTGGTCGAATCAAAGGAAAAGGGAGGAGGAATGATCACGGCAAGGCTCGCAGCAGACTATGACAGGGATGTCTATGCACTTCCGGGCAGGGCGGACGACATCAGGTCCAGGGGATGCAACATACTTATCAGGGAACGTGTTGCCGAGGCGGTCACCGATCCGGACGATCTTGTAAAGCGCCTGGGGTTTGAAGGCTGCGGCACTCTCCACAGGAAAACGGTCGGGGAACTGCTGTCGGAATACTACTCCGGTCTTCCCGAAGACGAATTTGCGATGCTGCTGGACGTGGCGGAAGCCGTGAAAGACCACCGCGGGGCCGGCATCGATGAAATCGCCCGTATATGCGGGGCTGATGCGGCAGCCGTCTCGCAGGCCGCCGGAATACTCGAAACAGACGGAATAATCTTCACAGACTTGCTCAGAAGGTGTTCTTTCAATTCCAAATTATTGTAACTTTGCACCGCGGCTGCTTTGGTAGCCGCACAAGGTATGGCAAAGTTCATAGACACCCACGTCCACTTCAACGATCCGGCCTTTGACGGCGACCGCAGCGAGGCCATAGGAAGGAGCCTTGCAGCAGGCGTGTACAAAATGATTCTTGCTGACATTGACAGCAGGGAAAGGCCGGGCATGCTCGCCACCGCAGCCGGGTATCCGGGAGTGCTGTACACGATGCTCGGGCTTTATCCGGGGTCTGTCGGGGAGGACTGGGAGAAGGAGATTGGGCTGATGCTAGATTATGACGGTCCGCGCCCCGTTGCCATCGGGGAAATCGGGCTGGACTACCACTATGGCGCCGAAACGGCGGAGCTTCAGAAACTTGCCCTCAGGGAGCAGTTGCACATAGCCTCACGGATGGGCCTTCCGGTCAACATCCACCTGCGTGAAGCGACGGACGACTTTTTCAAAGTCCTCGACAGCTGCCGCGGCCTTGGGCTCAGGGGCAACCTGCACGCATACAGCGGAAGCTACGAGACCTTCCTGAGGCTGCAGAAATACGGAGACTGGTCCATAGGAGTCGGAGGAGTGGTGACATTCAGGAACGCCGGTCTCGCCGAAGTAGTAAAAAAGGTGCCTCTCGACAGGATTGTGCTCGAGACGGACTCGCCGTACCTCACTCCTGTCCCGCATCGCGGGCAGCGGAACGAAAGCACATACATTCCCCTTGTGGCGGCAAAGATAGCAGACATCAGGGGCATTGACATAGAAGAAGTCGCAGAAACCACAACTGCGAATGCACTGAAACTGTTCGAACTGAATTGAAATGAACCAGAAATCATCCCTGCTGCTGATCTACACCGGCGGCACTATCGGCATGAAGCAGGACCCGACCGACCTGACCCTGAAGCCTTTCGACTTCAGCCAGATACTCGAGGAGGTCCCGGAGCTGCGCAAATTCGCGTTCAAGATAGACACCTGGACCTTCGACCCGCTGATTGACTCTTCCGACGTGGAGCCGTCCATGTGGCAGGCCCTTGCAAACCTCATCAAGGCCAAATATGACTCCTATGACGGCTTCATCATCCTCCACGGGACCGACACCATGTCCTATTCCGCATCGGCACTGAGCTTTATGCTCGACGGGCTCACCAAGCCTGTCATCTTCACCGGCAGCCAGCTTCCGATCGGAGTGCCGCGCACCGACGGAAAGGAAAACCTCATCTCCTCCGTGGAGATTGCCTCGGCCAAGGACAGCGAAGGCCACGCCCTTGTCCCCGAAGTGTGCATCTGCTTCGGCTCCAAACTGATGAGGGGCAACAGGAGCATCAAGGTCAACGCAGAGGTTTTCGACGCTTTCGAATCCCCGAACTACCCGCCTCTCGCCGAAGCCGGCATCAACATACGTTACCGCAACGAGTTCATCAGGAAACCGCTTGACTGGTACCAGAGCATCTCCATCAACACCACCCTTGACACCAGGGTGTCGATTCTCAAGCTCCATCCGGGAATTACCCGCGAAGCGGTGCAGTACTTCCTCTGCGACCCCGGCACGAGGGCTGTCATTATGGAAACCTACGGGGCGGGAAACGCTCCGTCCGCGCCATGGTTCATCGACACGGTGTCGGAAGCCTGCCGGGGAGGCAAGGTGATAGTCAATGTAACACAATGTCTTGCGGGTACCGTCAATATGGACATCTACGCCACGGGCAAGTGCCTCAAGACGGCCGGCGTGGTGAACGGATTCGACTCCACGACCGAAAGCGCCCTTGCCAAACTGTTTTTCCTTCTCGGCAAAAGCGATGACAACATCTGGGTGAAAGAGATGATGGAGCGCAACCTCAAGGGAGAAATATCCAAATAATTATTGCCATTTGGAAATTATTTGCTAAATTGCACCGGATTTCAGCATAGTGTAGAATACTTGACAGACATAAATCGTTAAACAAATTAATACAAATTATTATTTCAAACACACAAAAACAATTATGAAAAAGTTTTTCATGTTTTTGGCAGTAATCGGCATCATGACCGTATCTGCAAGCATTGCATCTGCACAGGACGCAGATCAGGCTGCTCCTGAAAAGACCGAAGTTACCTCCGGTGCAGATCTTCTCAAAGGAACTGGCGAGGAGATTCCTCTCCACCAGGCAATCAAGACCAAATTCATCGAGGGTGGTGCAGGCTTCATGTCCCTCATCATCATCTGCTTGGTTATCGGTCTTGCCCTTGCCATCGAGCGTATCCTTTATCTCTCCTTCTCCAAGGTCAACACCAAGAAGCTTCTCAAAGCCGTTGAGGACGCTCTTGCTGAAGGCGGAATCGAGAAGGCAAAGGAGGTTTGCCGCAACACCCGCGGTCCTGTAGCAAGCATCTTCTACCAGGGTCTCCTCCACTATGATGAGGGTATCGACACCGTTGAGAAGACTGTCGTTTCCTACGGCGGCATCCAGATGAGCAATATGGAGAACGGCCTTTCATGGATCTCCCTCTTCATCGCCATCGCTCCGTCCCTCGGATTCCTCGGTACCGTTATCGGTATGATCGCCGCATTCGATGCTATCCAGGCAGCAGGTGACATCTCCCCTAACGTCGTTGCAGGAGGTATGAAGGTCGCCCTCATCACCACCGTTGCAGGTCTTATCGTTGCGATGATCCTCCAGGTCTTCTACAACTACATCCTTGCAAAGATCGACTCTATCTCCATCGATATGGAGGATGCTTCCATCAGCCTTGTCGATATCATCACCAAGTACAACAAGAAATAATTCGCGAATCTTAAGCGGAATTCATAATGAAAAATTTTAGCAAAATATTCAAATGGCTCCTGTGGATTCTGATCCTCGTCAGCGTTGCCGTCCTGCTTTGGGGCTTCTCCGTAGGCTTCGAGGCCAATGACGCCAAAGCTACCGATGTTCTCCTCCGCTGGGGTTATATCATGGTAGGCCTCGCTCTCGCCGCAGTCATTGTGGTCGGGATCGTCATCAGCGCCATGAACAATCCGAAGAGCCTCTTCAAGATGCTCATCGGACTCGTTGCGATTGCCGCTGTATGCTTCGTGGTATATCTCGTTTCACCTGGCGACCCGGCTCTCGGTGTCATCGACCAGCCATCCACCAGCGTTCTGAAACTTACTGACACTATTATGAACCTTACTTATCTTGCCGGCGGTCTTGCAATCGTTGCAATCATCTTCGGTGAGATCATGAGTGCGGTCCGTAGTAAATAATTGTTGAAGCCATGGGTAAAAAGAAAACACCTGCGATAAATTCAAGTTCAACGGCGGACATCGCGTTCCTCCTTCTCTGCTACTTCCTCATGACCACCACTATGGGATCGCAGACAGGTCTCCAGCGCCGTCTTCCGCCTATGCCTGACAAGAATCAGGAAGTTAAGGACCAGAAGGTCAACCGCCGAAACATCATCATCGTAAAGATCAACTCGGCAGACAGACTTCTCGCCGGTAGTGAACCTATGGACGTCAGCCAGCTCAAGGATAAAGTCAAGGAATTCCTTACCAACCCTACCAACGACCCTAACCTTCCTGAAAAGAAGGCTACCGAGATCGAGGGATACGGTACATACGAGGTTTCACAGGGAGTCATCTCCCTCCAGAACGACCGTGGTACCAGCTACAGGGCTTACATCGAAGTTCAGAACGAGCTTGTAAAGGCAGTCAACGAGCTTCGTGACGAGTTCTCCCGCAGGGCGTACGGAAAATCTTTCAACAGTCTCGACGAGGAAAAGCAGGACATTGTCAAGAAGGCAATCCCGCAGAACATTTCCGAGGCCGAGCCTAAGGACGTATCCAAAAAATAAAGGAGGATAAGAAATGTCAAAATTCGGTAACAGCAACAATAAGAAGGACGTACCTCCAATTACGTCGTCCTCTCTTTCCGATATCGTGTTCATGCTCCTGTTCTTCTTTATGGTGACAACACAGATGCGTGATACGGAAAACAAGGTGAAGGTTACCCTTCCTCAGGCTACAGAAATTGTAAAGCTCGAGCGCAAGGACCTTTCATCCTACATCAACATCGGCCCTCCTACCAGGACCTATCAGGCCCAGTACGGTACCGATGCACGTATCCAGCTCAACGACTCTTTCAAGACTGTTGACGACATCCGTGACTTCATCGCTGCAGAGCGTGATGCAATGAGCGAGGGCGACCGTCAGTTTATGACAACCGTCATCAAAGCAGACCAGGACGTACGTATGGGTATTGTGACTGATGTTAAGCAGGAGCTCAGACGCTGCTCCGCACTTAAGATCATGTACCAGGCAAGAAAAGCAGAGTAAACTCTGACACTTATACTTGAAGAGGCAGTTCCGCAACCGGGACTGCCTTTTTTGTGGACATCCATTGATAATTTATTGCTAAAATATGTATCTTTGTATAATTTGAATCAAAGACAAAAATGAGTACACTCGTCAGAACAAAAGTCAAGGACCTGCTCAAGATGGAGCCGGGTCAGGAAGTCCTCGCAAAAGGATGGGTGAGGACAAAGAGGGGTAACAAACAGGTAAAATTCATCGCCCTCAATGACGGTTCCACCATTAACAATATTCAGATTGTTGCAGATGCCTCCAACTTCCCGGAAGACCTTTTCAAAAGGATTTCCACCGGGGCGAGCCTTTGCGTGAGAGGCCAGCTGGTGGCTTCAACCGGAAGCGGACAGGCTGTCGAGATACAGGCAAGCGAAATTGAGATCTACGGAGAGTGCGATCCGATGCGCTACCCTCTCCAGAAGAAGGACACCTCCCTCGAATACCTCAGGACCGTGGCCCACATGAGGATGAGGACCAACACCTTCGGCGCTGTGCTTAGGGTAAGGAATGCCATGGCATATGCAATCCATACATTCTTCCAGCAGAAGGGATTTGTGTATCTCCACACCCCTATCATCACAGAGTCTGACTGCGAAGGAGCAGGCCAGATGTTCCAGGTGACGACACTGGACCTTGACAAACCGCTTCCAAAGAACAAGAAGGGGGAAATCGACTACAACGCCGATTTCTTCGGGAAGCAGACAAGCCTTACCGTGAGCGGCCAGCTCGAGGGTGAGCTCGGAGCAACCGCAGTTGGCGAGATCTACACCTTCGGACCTACTTTCAGGGCAGAGAACTCCAACACTCCGCGCCACCTTGCGGAATTCTGGATGGTTGAGCCGGAAATGGCCTTCTACGACATCAAGGACAATATGGACCTTGCCGAGGAATTCATCAAGTACCTCGTAAGCTATGCTCTCGAGAACTGCATGGACGACATCAGGTTCCTCAACGACAAATACGACGACGGGCTCATCGGGAGACTCCGCAGCGTGACCGGTACCGAGTTTGTGAGACTCGAATACACCGAAGGAATCCGCATCCTCGAGGAGGCGGTAAAGAACGGGGTGCAGTTTGAATACCCTGTATATTGGGGAGTTGACCTCCAGAGCGAACACGAAAGGTATCTCGTCGAGAAACATTTCCAGAAGCCTGTCATCCTCACCGGTTACCCGAAGGAAATCAAGGCATTCTACATGAAGCAGGATGACAACGGCAAGACTGTCCGCGCAATGGATGTGCTTTTCCCTAAGATCGGTGAAATCATCGGCGGTTCCGAGAGGGAGTCAAGCCTCGAAAAGCTCGAGGGCAGGATCTCCGAGCTCGGCATGAGCAGGAAGAACCTCGAATGGTATATCGACACAAGACGTTTCGGTACGGTGCCTCACAGCGGATTCGGCCTCGGATTTGAAAGGCTTCTGCTGTTTGTGACCGGAATGAGCAACATCAGGGACGTGATACCGTTCCCAAGGACACCAAAGAACGCTGAATTTTAAAAGATTGGATTATGCTTGTAATAGGGATTGCAGGTGGTTCCGGTTCGGGAAAGACCACAGTAGTAAAAGCCATTACCAAACAACTTTCCGGAAGAGTTGTCGTGATTCCGCAGGATTCCTATTACAAGGATTCCAGCCACCTTTCGCCGGAGGACAGGCAGAAAATCAATTTCGACCATCCGGAAGCGATTGATTTCGAGCTGCTGAGCCGTCATCTGAAGGAACTCAAGGAAGGCCGCACCATCGAGCAGCCTGTCTATTCATACATCACCTGTTCAAGGTCAAAGACCGAGACAGTGACGGTGGAGCCGGCTGAGGTGATAATTGTCGAGGGCATTCTGATCTTCACCTGCAAGGAGCTTCTCAAGCAGATGGATATCAAGATTTTCGTTGACGCTGATGATGACGACCGCCTGATGCGGATCATAATGAGGGACATAGCCGAGCGCGGCAGGACAGTGGATACGGCGATAGAGCACTACTGCGACACTGTGAAACCTATGCACCTGCAGTTCATCGAGCCGAGCAAGCGGTACGCCGACATCATCATCCCACAGGGCGGACACAACAAAGTCGCAATCGACATCATTGCAGCCACGATAGACAAGGCACTTGTCCACAAATAGGATGAAAAAGCTCCAGAGCGAAGACAAAGCAGGATTGTACATCACCGTCATAGTTCATCTGGCGGTGATTATCGTTCTTCTGGCCGGGCGCATCGGTGCAAGTCTCGGCAGGGAGAACAGCTTTGTCATTGATTTCAGCCGCGAGGAAGCCCTGGAGCGCAGGATGCTCGAAGAAAAGAGGCAGGAGGAAGAGGCTGCGTGGGACGAGGAGATTTCGCGCAAGCTTGAGGAGATGATAGCCGGCAATGACGCATCGCAATACAGGAATGTCGCAGTCAACAGGTCCGCGCTCAAGGATGACCGCGGGACTGATGCCGACCAGCTGTACAAAGATGCAGAAAGGCTCGCAAAGGACCTTCGGGACGGTGTGGAGGCAGACGAGCCGGACGACAGTTATGTGGAAGTGAACAACAAATCCACCAAACCGTCGGAAAAGAAACAGGCGGAATACTCAGGACCGTCAGTGGTGTCATACACTCTGGACGGGCGCAAGGCAAGCAGCCTGCCGATTCCGGCCTACAGGTGCTACGGCGGCGGCATGGTGACCGTCATCATCACCGTTGACAATTCCGGAAGGGTTGTCAATGCAAAGGTGCAGGAGGGAGTATCATCCACAGACAGATGCCTGAGGGAATTTGCAGTCAGGGCGGCCCGGATGTCCCGGTTCTCGAGCGACCCCAAGGCACCTCCCCGCCAGACAGGTGACATAGTATATATGTTTATAGCGCAGTAGGAAAACCCGCTGCGCTATAATCATTAATATACAGGGTACCCTGCCTATCTTGCGTTGTAAGCCTCCAGAGCCTTTTCGAGCACCAGAAGTGCGCGTGCAAGGTCCTCCTGCTTGAGGACATATGCGAGCCTTGCCTGATTGCGTCCGGAGCCCGGTGTAGAATAGAAGCCTGCAGCCGGAGCCATCATGATTGTCTCTCCGATACAGCCTTCCTGTGTGCCGTCATTATAGACAAAATCAGTCAGACACCATTTGCAGAAATCTTCGGCATCCTCGACAGGAAGGGATGCTACCGTGTAGAATGCGCCCTGAGGCATTGGGGAATAGACTCCCGGAATCTTGTTGAGCCCTTCAATGAAGAAGTCCCTGCGTGCCTTGTACTCGTCAAAGCACTCCTTTGCATAATCCTCGGTACCGTCAATCGAAGCCTCGGCCACAATCTGGCCGAGAAGAGGCGGGCTGAGACGGGCCTGGCAGTACTTCATCACTATGCTGCGGAGCTCGGCGTTGCGGGTGACGATTGCACCGATACGGATGCCGCACTCCGAATACCTCTTGGAAACAGAGTCAATGAGAACCACATTCTCCTCTATTGATTTGAGATGAAGGGCGGACACATATGGCCTTCCGCTGAAGTTGAACTCCCTGTACACCTCATCGGAGAACAGGAACAGGTCGTGCTTGAGCACAATCTTACGGATTTTCTCCATTTCCTCCTCGGTGTAGATATATCCGGTAGGATTGCTCGGGTTGCAGATGAGAATCGCCTTGGTGCGCGGTCCTATGAGCTTTTCGATTTCCTCCACCGGCGGAAGGGCGAACCCGTCCTCGATCTTTGCGGAAACGGTACGTACAACTGCACCGGCAGTCACCGCGAAAGACATATAGTTGGCATAGGCCGGCTCCGGCACAATGATTTCATCACCCGGATTGAGGCAGGCCATAAAGGTCAGCAGTACGGCCTCGGAACCTCCGGTTGTGACAATTATGTCGTCCGGTGAAAGGGAAACCCCGAACCTCCCGTAATAGCCTGCAAGACGCTCCCTGAGGGAGAGATAGCCCTGGCTCGGACTGTACTCGAGGGTCTTCCGGTCAATGTTCCTGAGAGCATCGAGAGCCTTCTGCGGCGTAGGCAGGTCGGGCTGGCCGATGTTCAGATGATATATCTTCACTCCCCTGTTTTTAGCCTCCGTTGCATAAGGAGTGAGTTTTCTGATCGGAGACGACGGCATACGATAGCCGCGATTTGAAAATGTTAATGGCATAGCCGTGTTATTATAGTAGCTGTTTTGAAATATTTTCTCTTGTTCTTTATGTGATTTTCCTGTCATTTTCTTCTGCTTCATCAGTCACATAGCTACTTCTGCTATGCTCCCGATTCAGCAATCGAAACTGTCTTGAAAAATCCCTATCAATAACTGCGGCAAACATTTCAAAACAGCTTCTGAGTGCTTTGCCGCCAAAGTTAGAAATTTTTTTTGTACATTAGCAAAATCCCGGATGGATATTTTATTCATTTTTTGAATAATTTTTAAATGTACTGATATTCAACAAGATAATCTAATATACCGTATGAAAGATTTCCTTAAAACCACCCTCGCCGTAATAGTCGGCGTGATCATCGCGAGCATTCTCTCGTCCCTGATGTTCTTTTCATGTGTTGGAGGACTGATGAGCTCTTCGGAGCCGGTCATTCCCCGCACCGGGGTCCTCAAGATGGACCTTTCCCAATTTGCCCTCACCGAGCGCAGCACCGACCAGACCATGGCGATGTTCAGCGGCAACAATACAAAACCCGTAAGCCTCTGGAAGGCAGTCCAGGCAATCAATGCTGCAGCAGCCGACCCGGGAGTGAAATTCATCTATCTCAAGCCTGACGGGGCATCCGGAAGCTTAGCCCAGTTTGAAGAGCTCAGGGCATCTCTCGCGGAGTTCCGCAAGAGCGGCAAGGCCGTGATATCATACATCGAAAACCCTACGACCGCATCTTATTATCTTGCAAGCGTTTCCGACAAGGTCTATATGCTGTCCAACATGGGTGCCACACCTATGATCATAGGCGTTGGAAGCCAGATGGTCTTTCTCAAGGATCTCCTCGACAGGCTCGGAGTCAACGTGCAGCTCATCCGTCACGGAAAATACAAGTCTGCAGGAGAAATGTATGTAAGGAACAGTCCGAGCGCAGAGAATCTCGAGCAGTACAACGGAATGATCGCCTCTGTATGGAACACCATTGCCTCGGCAGTGGAGGAAAGCCGCGGCATAAGCGTGGCCCGCTTCAGCGAAATGATTGAAAACCTGGAGCTCAATGATGCCCGGGACATGCTGGACAACGGGCTTGTGGACGAGCTCGTAACCAAGGAGGAAATGAGGGAAAAAATCTCATCCCTCGGATTGTATGACAAATATAGCGATGTCGCAATGATCCCGTTTGCGGATTATGCCGATGCGAAGGTGCCTGTGGACCTCCTTTCCGGCAAACAGCAGATTGCGGTTGTATATGCCAGCGGAGACATCACCGACGGGGACGGTACGGATGCGTCCAATGTCTATGGCGACACCTTCGCAACCGTGCTTGCGGGGCTGAGGGAAAACGATAACGTGAAGGCTGTTGTGCTGAGGGTTGCATCCCCGGGCGGAAGCGTGGTGGCTTCGGACAAGATCAGGACCGAGATAAACCTTCTTCGTGAAAAGAAACCTGTAGTCGCTTCCTACGGCGCATATGCGGCATCAGGAGGATATTGGATTTCAGCAAGTTGCGACAGGATTTTCACCGACAACACCACCCTTACCGGCTCCATCGGATGCTTCAGCATGATTCCGGACCTGAGCAGGACCGCAAAGGATGTGCTCCATGTGGGAGTCGCCACTGTCGGTTCAAGCAGCCACAGCGACATGTACAGCATGATGGCACCGCTTGACAGCAGGGAAACCGCCTATATGCAGAAGAGCATCGAGACCATCTACAGCGGATTCGTGGGCCTGGTTGCAGAAGGCCGCGACCTTGATCCGGAGTTTGTGGATTCAATTGCCCAGGGAAGGGTATGGACCGGTGCCGATGCCATCAGGCTGGGCCTTGCAGACGAGAACGGCACGCTGGAGGACGCAGTCAAGTATGCTGCATTGCTGGCTTCCGACGGCCTCTCCGGCGACCTCAGCGGATGGAATATCAGCGAATATCCGCGCCCTGCATCAGCATTCGAGTCTATCATGAGCATGCTGGGCAGCAATAATGGAGGCGGCAATGATGTCTTTGCAGGCACTCCTTTCGAGTCGGTGGGCAAGGCCTTCGGGGGCTGGACCTTCGAAAAGGGCGAGCACAACTTCGCTCGCATGGAATACGATGTCGTAATCAGATAATGAGCAAGGGGACCTTTCGGGGTCCCCTGCTGATTTTTCGTATGCGCCCGGAATAAAGAAAACTGGAGCGCCAGTCTCAAAGGCCTGCAGCAGATGGACTGCTACAGGTCTTTTACTTTTGACGGCGATTTGAGAGCGTACTGGACAACGTCATCCACTGGCAGATAGAGCTTGTAGAAAGCGTTCTCGCCGAGTTTGGAATAGCGTCCCACCAGCGCACGGAGCTGCGGAATGATGTACGGCTCGGTCTCTTTCCACTCACCCTCTCCGGCCACAAGCCCCTCAGTCGCTCGGGCAAAACTGCGGAAACCGGACGGTATGTCGATGGAATCCAGGAATCTGTCAAGCTCGGCAAAATCATCGATTTCCGTAAGGCGCGAGCGGTACCTGTCAAAAACGGATGAAGCATACCTCATCTGGACTGCCTTCTTGTTGCAGGCAATGTAATACTTCGTGGCCTTTGTCGTGTCCAGAGGTACAAAAATGTCAGGGATGATGCCTCCGCCGCCATATACGGTGCGTCCGGCCCTGGTCCTGAAGGCCTTGGTGCTGTCAATCTTGATGCTGTCGCGGTCAAACATCTCCCCTTCGGCATAGCGGCGGTAGATATCATATCCGTAATCATCCGAATACGGCTTCTGGATACATCTTCCGGAAGGAGTGTAGTAACGGGCAACAGTGAGCCTGATTCCCGACCCGTCGGTAAGGTTGAACGGCTCCTGCACCAGCCCCTTGCCGAAGGAACGGCGGCCTACTATGACACCGCGGTCGTTGTCCTGGATTGCACCTGCAAAGATTTCGCTCGAAGAGGCAGACGACTCGTTGATGAGCACGGAAAGGTCAAGCCTCTGATAAAGTCCCTTGCCGTCAGCCTTATAGACCTCGCTCTTGCGGTTGCGCCCCTTGAGTGACACGATTTCGTCCCCCTGCTCGAGGAACATGTCCGAAAGGCTGAGCGCCTGGTCCAGATAACCTCCGGAATTGTCCCTGAGGTCGAAAATCAGATGGTCCATTCCCTTGTCATACAGCTCCGCAACGGCCTTCATGACCTCGGAATAAGTAGTCCTGGAAAACTTTGAAAGACGCAGATAGCCTGTGATGTCGTCAATCATGAACGCAGCATCCACGCTGTGGACAGGAATCTTGCCCCTTGTGATTTCAAACGGGATCTTCTCCTCTCCCCTCTGCACCAAAATGCCGACCCTGGTGCCTGCAGGGCCCTTCATCCTGCGGACCATGCTGTCCTGGGGGAACTTCACGCCTGCAATGTCCTGCTCCCCTACCTTCAGTATGCGGTCCCCGACCTGAAGTCCGGCCTTCTCGGAAGGGCCTCCGGCAATGACCTCGAGCACGATGGCCGTGTCGTTGGGCACATTGAACTGGATGCCTATGCCGTCGAAATTGCCTTCAAGGGCAGTGACGGACTCCTTGAGGTCTGCCGGCGGGAGATACACCGAATGGGGGTCGAGCTTTGCAAGGGCTGCCGACAAAGCCGCATCGGTCAGGAGGCTGACATCCACCGAATCGACATAGTTGTCCTGGACGGCACCGAGCAGCAGGTTGAGCTTGCTCCACGACTGGGCCGAGGCCTTGATCCTGTTGTTGTAGGATACCTTCATGGAAATGAGGCTCAGGAGCACGCCTATTATCAGGCCGAGCAGCGAAGCCAGCACAAGAGTCTTATTGTGGGAATTATTGTTCATCTTCAAAATCATCTATCCTTTCAACTTCAATTCCGGCACGGCGGAGCAGGTCAACCCCGTCCGTGAGCCGGTATTCGTCCCTATAGACGACACGCCTGATGCCCGCCTGGATGATGAGTTTGGAACATTCCAGGCACGGCGAGGCCGTCACATAAAGGGTTGCCCCGTCGCTGCTGTTGCCGGACTTTGCGATTTTCGAAATGGCATTGGCCTCAGCATGAAGGACATACGGCTTGGTGGCACCAGTCTCGTCTTCACAGACGTTTTCAAAACCGGACGGAGTACCGTTGTACCCGTCCGAAATGATCATCCTGTCCTTGACCAGAAGGGCTCCGACCTGGCGCCTCTTGCAATAGGAATTGCGCGCCCAGACAGAAGCCATCCGGAGATAACTCTTGTCGAATTTCTGCATATCAGTTTCTCTGGTAAAGATAGCGTTTGATGCTGCGCTTAGGAGTCCTCTCGAAATCCTCCGGCAGGAACTCTATCTTTTTGATTTTAGCATAATTAGGTATCAATTTATTGACATCCGGCAGGGCTGCCCTGATGCGTTCCTCCAGGCCGTGGCGGTCGAGTCCGTCGAGCTCTCCGAGATGGTAGTCAGGATAGATGAGGGCAGTAAGTCCTCCTTCGTCCTCAATCACAAGCGAATCAACCACATAGGTGAGATTGTTGATGACGGCCTCGAGCTCTTCCGGATAGATGTTCTGCCCTGAAGGACCGAGAATCATACACTTGGAGCGTCCGCGCAGGAAAAGATACCCGTCCCTGTCGATTACTCCCATATCCCCCGTACGGAACCATCCGTCATCGGTGAATGAATTGGCGGTAGCCTCTTCATTTTTGTAGTAGCCGAGGAAAACGTTGGCTCCCCTGACCTGGACCTCTCCCGGCACATTGACCGGATCATCCGAATCGATGCGGATCTCCATATTGACCACGGCCTTGCCGCAGGAGCCCGGCTTGACGGTGTTCCAGTGGGAATAGGCGATGATCGGGGCACATTCGGTCATTCCGTAGCCCACGGTATATGGGAAACCGATGCTGTGGAAGAACTCCTCGACTTCCGGGTTGAATGCGGCCCCGCCGAGGATGATTTCCTCGAAATTGTCTCCGAAAGTATGGACGAGCTCAGTAAGGAACTTCTTCTGTACCATCTTGTTGAGGCCCGGCACCTTGAAGAAGATCTTGTTTTTGTCGATGAGCGGCTTGAGCTTGGACTTGTATATTTTCTCGATGATGAGAGGCACGGCGACGATGACGCACGGATGGATGTCGGCAAGGGCGTTGAGAATCACCTTCGGGCTCGGGAGGCGCGACAGGAAATGGACATGGGCACCGATTGTCATCTCGAAGAGGAACTCGAACGTCATGCCGTACATATGCGCAGAAGGCAGCATGGCCACGATTTCAGAGCCCTGATGCATCTGGGGCTCGGCGATGGCGGCAAACTGCACGTTTGACGAAAGGGCACGGTATGGAATCATGACTCCCTTCGAGAACCCGGAAGTACCCGAAGTGTAATTGATCATTGCAAGCTCTTCCGGCGAGTCTTCATAATACTTGACGTCCTCCGGCTCGAAATCGTTGGGATACTTCTTTCCGAAACTTTCGTTGAGATGTTCCCTTATCTGGAAAAACTCCTCGGTCTTGGCATAGAGGAATTTGAAATTGTTGATCTGCACAATTACGGAAAGGCCCGGCATCTCGTCGGCATTGAGTCCTTCCCAGATGGTGTCGTCCACAAAGAGCACCCTTGCTTCGGAATGGTTGACAAGATAATGGATATTGCCCGCCTTGAACTCGTGGAGAATCGGCACCGGAACAGCTCCATAGGTCAAAGCAGCCAGGAAACTCACTCCCCAGTTGGCCTGATTGCGGGAACAGATTGCGACCTTGTCACCCTTCTGGAGACCGCACTGCTCGAAGGCAATGTGAAGCTTGGCAATCCTGCGCGCCACATCCCTGTAGAACAGGGTGGCACCCTGATAATTTGAAAGTGCCGCAAGGTCCCAGTATTTCCTGAAACTGTACTCGAGCCGTTTATTGAATGATGTGAATTCCATTTTGAATTGTAGTTTTAGAGTTTTATAGTACGTGTCTTTCCATCAGTACAAATGGCTGACACTTCATCTTTTACGACAGTTACATTCCCCGCGGGACTGATTGCCCTGCCGCCGGAAAGCCTGGCGGTGAGGGGCTCTCCCCCGGAGAACGGATATATGTCCGTGCGCGTGCAGGTACGGACCACCCAATATTTCTTTCCCTTGACGGTGAGCAGCTGCGGCAGATCGACAATCGCGTCAGATGGGGCAATCCCCTGCCAACCGGAGGCCGTCTGGCCGTGAAGATTGTACAAACCGAGGGTATTGTCCGCGTGAAGGACCATCGCCGAATAGCCGTGGGCTCCCGTAAAGTCATAGGCATCAGGTCCGAGGACAATCTGCTTGCCGACAGATACAGGGAATGGCTTCACGAAGCGTCCGAGCCTGTCGATAAGGTAGAGCTTGTCGCCGCTGGCAAAGAGGAACTGTATCTTTCCGTTGGCATAATAGTCTATGTTGCATACCCTTCCGCAGAGTTTGCCGCCAAACGGGACCGCCCAGATTCCCTTGCCGCCTTCCTCCGAAAGCACAAGGCTTCCGTTTTTCGACTGGCTGAAAAGATTGGTCCTGCCCGTTGCGGAGTTTTTGACTTTGAAAGGTCCCGAAGGGATTGAAAGTGAATCTATTGCAGCTGGAGACGCCACAGACTCCGCAATATGCTTTCTCTCTACCGTGACAGTCAGGTCAGTTCCCCTTGCAAACAGGGAGAAATACTCGCCGGACGCACCTGCAAGAGTCTTTGTCACGGCATCAGCCATTGGGGAGGAGAACAGTTTGGAGATTGTCTGGCGGTCAGCCCCTACGGAGAAGAACACTGCCGCCGAGGCATCCTTCTGAACCGGCAGGATACCGGAGGAAGAAAGTGATTTTCCGTCCTTTATCGATGCGACCGCGTCAGCAGAACCGGATACGATCCACCCCGAACGGTACACTGCCACGGAATCATCCTCCGGGCAGATATTGCCGGCTATGGCATTGGCAAAGCCCCTGAACCTGTTGGCATGGGGACTGCGGGAAGAATTCCTGTCAATGATTTTGTCGTCCTCCCTGCCCGGACGCACGAACACAAGTCTCTGCCGGCCTTTGTCCGAAGGGATCTCCACGAGCGCAATTTCCTTGATGTCAAGCCTTTGGGCCCATGTCTCGGGGTCAATGCGCAGAGTGCTGTCCGGCACATTCCTTTTCAGGGAAGCGAGCAGGCCGTTGTACTTTTCGAGCCTGCCGTTGGCATCAAGCCAGTCCCTGCGCGCCTGGAGGAAGGAGCTTATGCGCGAAGTGCCCTGGGAGACTGCGAAATACGCTTCCGAAGGGGCAATCTCCGGGAAACGGATTTCCCCTGACTGGGCAGACGAATACAGATTGAGGAAAAGCTGCGGCTCCTGGGGAGGGCACACTGCCTTTCCTTCGAGGACCACGCTGTCGTCCGATATGCCCTTTATGGAAAGTCCTGTCCATCTTGCAGTTTTGGCAAGGAACGGGGCGTGTGAGGTATAAGGACGGCGGGAAAGGCTTCCGAGAAGTTTCGAGGCATAATCGTGTGAGATGAGAATGGCATCCTTTCCTCCCAATTGCGCCGCGGTCTCCGGGAAACAGGCCTTGTCGAGCACCGAAGAATTGTTCTCGATATGCCTGCGCGAAGAAGAGACAAGGGATGCGGAAGGACTTATGAGCATCAGCACACCTTTGCGCAAAGAAGGGTTGTCCGTACGGGAGCAATCCACCAGGTCCGCACTCATCTTCATCGAGGTAGCGGCTGCGAGAAGCGCCTTCATCCCGGCGGTAGTGTCTATTGCCGCTGCGCTGCCGTCACCCCCCGCGGACTTTGTCTTCCCGTCGGTACGGAGTACCAGAAGAGGCACGATGCTACCGCTATAATGCATTGACACTACAGCACTTCCTCCGTCGCACGAATTCTTCCCGGCCTTTGCGAGCATCCTGTCGATCCCGCCGGAAAGGGCTCCGAACACCTTTGTCGAATCGGTGAGCACCTCCCTTGCGGACCTAAGGGAACCGAATGTCATCAGCATGGCGGCATCGGAAGGGACTGCGGCAAGAAGCGGATATGCCTGGGCGGCATCCCTGGCAGCAGCCTCCGAATCGGCAGTGCTCCGGACCGGACTGCCTGACTTTTGCCCTCCGGAATAAAGGAAAAAGACACCGGCAGCCGTCAGCAGCACCAGGACTGCCAACGTCACCAGACTATATTTCAGCATTTTATTATCCATAGTTGCCGTAAAAACCACTGTAGCGACAAAATACAAATATAGCAAATTATCGGACAAAAAGACAGGAGGCTGGCCAAAAAGTACCTTTTCGGCCAGCCTCCTTCACGGTTATCCGGAATTGTCTATAAAAATCAGTCGATGCTTGCCTGCCAGTCAAACCAGCTTGTGTGGATATTGGCAAGGTGGGCATTGGCACTTACCTTCATACGGTAGTCATACTTGTTCTTGCGGATGTTGGCATTGCCCGTGAAAGTATAGTCGAGGTTGCAGACAACGGCAAACACCACATCGTTTGCAGGACGGTCCTCCGACAGGTCGAGCAGATAGCTTCCGCTCTTGAACGGATTGCCGTACACCGTCTTGCCGTCGGCGGTACGGTAGCAGAGCTGGCACGACATATTCGACCCCGTGGCATTCTTGCCATATGGCTGGAAGGCCACCAGGAGCTTGTCCCCGTCCACCTTCAGAGGAATGATATTGGCGCCGGTCCATCCCGGGAGGGTAAGCTCCTCCGGCTTGAGCCAATCAACGTCATTGAACTCGCCCACAGCCTCCTCCAGCTCATCCTCAACGGCTTTGGTGGCATCTGCAAGAGCCTTTGACTCAGACTCATCGGTCACCACCGACATGCTTGCATACGGGGTAGCCTTCCACGGAGCGACATATTTGCCTTCCACATCAGAGCCATAGACTGCGCCCATCGCGTTCTTTGTAAGGTTGAGGGTAGCCTTTGAATAACGTCCCATATCGCAGAGGGCAAGACGGGCACGGTACTCCTGGATCATCCTCTCCATCTGCTCCTGGCCGATTTCCTTGGCAATGCCTTCAAGCACATATCCGGTACAGTTGTTCCATACCCACGGGACCGAGCCCTGTCCGATGATTTCTCCGAGGAATGTCGGGAAGACCTCGCTGTACTGGACGCCGCCGATAGTCTGGCGGAAATTGTTGTTGACACCCTGCGCCTTCGGGCCTCCGAAGGAGCCGTCGAGCAGCCATCCGGAATAGCACTCGATAGGTATGAAAGGCGCAATCACGCTTCCGGTGCTGAGCCATCCGAACGAGTCGGCCTCGTAATTGCCGTCAGGATACTTCTTGGCATACTCGAGGGTGGCCTGCAGCCAGCAGTTCGAGCCCTCGTGGAACCAGGCGGCGTCCCGGCAGCCCGGCATCGAGGCAAAGATGGCGTGGATATACTCGTGGACCACTGCGTTGGTCTGATATGACTTGTCGGAGTATGTGCAGGAAGGGTCGAAGCAATAGGTCGGATAGTAGGAAAGAAGCACTATCGGATAGGACACTCCGCCGATTGTGATTCCGGACTGCCAGCCTCCGAGATCGGTATTGCTGGCATTGTCAGTTGCAAGATTGGAGCCGAAAAGGAAAACGGCGTCACGGTAGCCGTTTCTCACAGCCTTGGTAGGAGGCCAGCCCATCTCTTCACGCATATATGCCGAGTCGAACTCAAGCCTTTCAAGCATTGCCTCGATGGCAGCCTCATTGCCCTTGATGATGGAATTGGCATTCTGACCCTCGAAATACGACCAGTATTTGCCGTTGTCCACCACGCGGTAGGCCTTCTTCGAAGGGTAGGCGGCATCGTATGGAAGATTCTTCGTCGGCATTGCAATGTCCTTGAATTCAGGGTCTTCCTTCAGGTCGTAATGGATTGTGGGACTGTAGGCCGGCCACTCGTTGAATGTCCCCGTCAGGGCTGAGGAATATGGGATGTCCTGGATTGTGTCCGGCAGTTTTTCAGTACAGGATACAAGCAGTATGGATGCGGCGCCAAGCCACGCCGTGATGTTTATGATGCTGTGTTTCATATTCAGTGTTTTAAGCGTTTGTCACTACTGGAGCAGGCCGAGGTCGTCCGTGACTTCAGAGACTATTTTCAGCTTGAATGTGAGGATTGCCTCCTTGCCTTCGCAGATGAGGGCTATCTTCATATCGTAGCGCGAGCCCACGACATTGTTCTCCACAGCCTGGCCGAGACGGAAAATCATCGGCGAGGTACGGTCCCATTCGATGTAGGCGCCCCATTTCTCGCCCTTCCATTCGCACACGTCCCCGTTCTGGTTGAACCAGTAGCCGGCCACGTTTGCGGTATATTTTGCATATGTGTCGTAAGAGCCGTCGAAATTGACCCCGCGCATTGTCGTGTCGTAGGCCGTGTCGCTCTGCATCGCATCGAGAAGCTTGGTGAGAGAGCCAAGGCCGAGGGCGTTCTTTACCGCGTCCTCGTTGATCGGGATTTCAAGGGCGGTATAGTCGGTGTTGACTTCTTGATAGACAGTGTAGGTAAGTCCGTCAGGGTGCTCTTTGTATGCAGCCCACGGGAGGTTCTCAAGCACCGAAACAGTAAGTGTGACAGGCTGTTTCTCAGACGGAGTCGCAAAGCCGAAGGTGAGGGTATAGGTCTCGCCGGCGGTGCATGCATCCGGAATCTGGCCTATTGACACGACGGATTCCCTGTAGCCTGCGGTCCCTGCAGGGTGATATTCCACGAAGAATTTCGCTTCGGCCCTCTGGCAGGCATATCCTGTACCTGTCATATAGAAGCCGTATTCGGAAGTGTACCAGTCTTTTCCGCACCAGTCGGAGTCCTTTGAAGGAGCATAGAAAACGGCGTCTTCAGAAGGACTTACGCCAAGCTCTGCAAGAGTGATGTCCTGTGTCCTGTACTTCTGGTCAAGCCTCAGAGTAAGGTCACCTGTCACTGTCTCCTGCACCTTTGCATCCCTGTAGGCAGACTCTGGGGCATCAAAGCCCGACAGGTCCTGTTTTGAGCACGATGCAGCCGTCACCGCGGCCACAACGAACAGAATCAGATGTTTGATGTTCATATTTGTGTAATTATCAGTAGTTGACAAAGTAGTAGTGATTCAAGCCTATGGCATCAAAAACAAATATAGTCATTATTTTCAAGTTCCCTATACTCAAGAGACCGTTTTCAGGCCGAATCGGAATGATTGTCCCTACAATCCGCTATATTTGCAGGAATTGAAATTGTTTTCACTATGAAACCGAACATGAAAATCTTTGATTTATTTTCGCCCAAGGGCGATATCAAATGATTTTCATCGTGAGAGTAAGCGATAGCGAACGGCTATCATACTCTCACAAAATTTTTATAAATGTAAAAATTTTTGATAGTATGAAAAAGTGTTTGATGATTATTCCGATTATTATGGCTTCATTATGTTGTTATGGCCAGACGTCCGGAGAACCGGCGGATTCTTTGGAAGCCAGGTGCCGCATTCGAGCCCGATGCAGCCATGATCCGGAACAATCTCGGCAATCTGTATATCGAGACGATGCGTTATGAAGAAGGTGAGGAAATGTACAAGTTCTGCCTGTTGATTTACCTCTCCTCGTAATAATACGAATAATCAATCCCCTTCATAAAAATCTCCCTGTCATCCACCTTGTCTGTCAAGGCCTCCCGAAGCAGTTTCTTTATATCCGTACTGTCCGCCACACTACGTTCCATTGCGGAAAGATAATCGTACTTGTCAATCCGACTCCAGTCCACGCACTTGCCGAGCCGCTTCTTCAAGATCAAATCCAACCAGATTCGCGTGGTCCTTCCGTTTCCCTCCCGGAACGGATGCGCCACATTCATCTCTACATACTTGTCAGCAATTTCATCGAAATTCCTTTCCTGCATCTTTTCGATAGTTTGCAAAGTCTGATGAAGAAAAGCAGCCGGAGCAAAAGTAAATCCTCCTTTCGATATATTTACCTGCCGTATCTGCCCAGCGAAATCATACAAACCTCCGAAAAGGAAAGCATGTATCTGCTGAAGCCCCTTGACAGTCCCTACCTCTATGCTGTCCAGCAACGAACTTTCAAAAAGCGAATAAGCCTTCTCCTTGCTCTTTCTGTCTACCGTATTCTCTCCATTGCTGAACCACTCGATGAAGCCGGCTGCCTTGTTGTTTGGCATCGACTTGGCCAACGCCACAATTCCTGAAGCGTCAAGGACATCGGTCAATCGCTTCTTTCCATCAGGTGCAGTAATCCGCAACTGGTTAGTAGCACTAACCAGTTCAGCATTATCAATTTTCAATTTGTTTTTCAGATACTTCCAATAGTTCCTGTTTTTCGTATAATCATCCTCGCCGTTCAGCACACCGACGACATCAAGCACGCAGAACCACCATTTGGCATTCTTCTCATCCCAAACGGCCCTGACCGCACGATCATTGAAAAAACGGAAAGAAATTTTGGACATAACAATAGTGATTAATAGCCAATTCTCCTATCCAACTTCAGCCCTTTCCGCGCCTCCAGGCCATGGCGAAATAACCGAAATACTTTTCAAGCCAAGTCAATGCCTCCAGGTCGGATTCTTCGTAAGCGCCACAGAAATACTCACGGGCACGGCACAACTCCCTGAGCATCGGATCTCTCAGAGGCAATCCAAGACGTCCATATTGCCTGCATTCATACCCTTACAACATATTTTCCGACAATCTCAATAATCCTTTTTCTGATTCCTTCATCCTCAACATCCCTGGACAGGTTTCCGAAGCGGGGTCTGATATTGCAAAAATAATGTTTTTATGCCGAATAACCAGATTTGAGATTATAGTATTATCTTTATTGAAGAATTGATTTGAAGATTCCCAAACAGAAGCCAGACCCTATGTCAACGAACAAACACGCAATTATCCGGTATCAGGCATTGGACAAATGCTTCGCCAATCAATACAGGAGATACAACATCGACGATCTGGTCGAGGCATGCAATGAGGCGATCTGCAGATACACCGGCAGATTTTAGCCTTATTTTGACGATAATTGTCAAAACCGCAGATTATCTTTGCATCAGAATACCGGGGAGGAGTGAGATTATTCCAGAATACGGAATTGAAAACATTAAACGACAGTCCCTATTATTAGAGCCCCCGACAATCATCCTTCGTACTTGTCCAGGGCTTCGGACATCAGTTTCCGGCCGATTTCGGAAATCTCTTCGCCGCGGGCATAGTCCCCGATGGAGCCATAGGCGTCAAAACTCATAGTCACCAGGACGTCAGGCTTGTACATCTGTATCTGCAGGCCGGATATGGTACGGAGCATCAGGGAAAAAGTCCGTGAAAGGACGGAATAGTAATTGTCGTCTTCGGCAAACGGCATCTTCTCCTGCTCGGCCAGACCGGTTGCAGTCTTCAGCCTGTCTTCCGCTTCACGGTTCTTTTCAAAAGCCCTGATTGTCTGGTCGCCGACTATCTTTACGAAGTCCAGCAGCGAGTCGGTCTTATGCTTTTTGATTTCGCCGATGAGTTCGCCGAGATTGACCCTGTCATCGTCCTGGCGGAGCCTTTCCAACTGTTGGAGATTATCGGCTATTTTCTTGCTGTCCAGGCGGTTGACATCAAAGGCTACCAGGATGTCATGGCCGTTGCGGTGGACAATGCTGAACGGGGCCGTGTTGACTGCTCCCCCGTCGATCAGTTTGTGGCGTCCGTACTCCACCGGGCGGAACAGCGAAGGGATGGAAATGGAAGCACGGATGGCGTCGAACAGCTTTCCCTCGCGGAACACGACCTCTTCGCCTGTATATAAATCCGTGGCAACTGCCGCATACGGGATGCGGAGATTCTCGATATTGACGTCCGGTACCACCTTCTTTATGGCGGCAATCACCTTGTCACCTTTCATAAGGTAGCTCTTGCTGAGAGACACGTCCAGCAATGACATCAGCCTGGCATTGTTGAGGTTGAACAGCCACCGCTTGAAGTCCTCCAGACCTCCGGCCGCATAAACTCCGCCGACAAGGGAGCCGATGGAGCAGCCGGCCACGGAAGTGATGTTGTAGCCCCTGCTTTCCAATTCTTCGATAGCTCCTATGTAGGCAAAGCCCCTCGGTCCTCCGCTTGACAGGACCAGTGCCACGTCCCTTGTCTTTTCCATAACAATCTATTCTCTGTTACTTTGGTTGATTCAACACGTTTGTTTATATCGCAGGTAGTACCCGGAGGTTTAATGCTGCAGATTCAATCCTTATAGAAATGAAGGAACCAGGCCTTTGAGAACGGGATGTTGAACGAGTCATTCCTGCCGTCAACAAGGACCCTGAACACATCTTTCAGATTGGTATAGTACCTGACCAGAAGAAGAGCAAAGAGCATCAATGATGCCGCGAATGAGAGAATGATACCCAACCGGCAGCCGGCCATCAGGAAATCAAGCCCCAGCCCGGATATGACTGACGAGAAGAATGCCATCACGATGAACAGAAGCGTTTCTGCACTGAAAAAGGTCGAGCGGACCAGATGACGGTAATTGACTTTCTTTTTTCCATTCTTTTCCTTGACGCACTTCATCCATTTCTTTTTCAGACATTTGTAATACATTGCCTGGATATTCTGCTTCGTCAGTGACCCCGGCTCGAGATTGATGAGTTGTGAAAGAACGATACAAGTGATCCAATAAGACTCCTTATATGTCCTGTAGCGGATGATTATCAATGAAAAAACATATCCTGTCAGACCGACGGCAAGAAGGATTGCACCGGAATGGACAGACTTGACCTTATCGCCCAGTGAGATAATCAGCGGCACAATGACTGAAATGAGCAGGATATAGGATTTTATGATGTAATCCCTCTTGTCCTGCTGCAATGCCAGTTCCGAGCAGGCAAGTTCGTAAAGACGTCCCAGGTCCTGCGCAGGCACATCTTTATATTTTGCCCGGTACAGTTCGGTGTTTCTGAACATTTTGGGTTTCGTTGACATGCTTTCAGCCATTGCAATGCCTCCTGACCATGTCAAGAAGGATACTGTGGTTTTCACTGTTGTTGGCACCCACCAGCATGACCGGACTGTCACACTTCAATTCTTCGCCCTTTCCCCCTGTCAGGCACCCCCCTGCCTCAGTCAGGATAAGATATGCAGCGGAATAATCCCAGGCCTGCACCCTGTACTCGAAAAACAGGTCGCACTGGCCCGCCGCAAGATAGCACAACTCCATCGCACAGGAGCCGAACCTCCTGACATCATTGCATTTCATATATGCATCAAAAATGATCTTTGAACAAAGCTCCGCATACCTTTTGTCATACAGACTCATTGCCGTACATAGAATACCGTCTTCAAATGACCTGCGCGAAACGGAGATTCTCTCCCCGTTGAGAAAGGCTCCCGCGCCTTTTTCCGCATAATACAGCTGATTCTTGAAAGGACTGTAAACCACGCCCATATGGAGTTCCCCACTGACAAGAAGCGCAACCGAGATACAGCAATCCGGGATTCCCCTCGAAAAATTTGCGGTTCCGTCTATCGGGTCTATCACCCAGACCAGCCCGGAATCGCCATACGTATGCTCGCCGTTTTCCTCACAGAGAAAACCCGAGCCCGGGGCAAGCTTTCCCAATTCCCTTTCCAGAAACTTCTGGATGTCCAGGTCGCTGGATGTGACAATGTTGGCAAAGCCATCCTTTTGAGTGACGGAGAAAGTGTTTCCCGTCATTATTTCTGACGCCTCCCTGACGATGGAAATGACGTTATTGACCGTAAAATTCATATCCGTTATCTTTTCTCTCCTGCAAATATAGCCTTCAGGCCTGCAATTTCAAGCCTTATTTCCAAATTATTGCCGAAAACATTGTCAAAGGGAGTGGGCAATTGCTACTAGGATCAATACATCATATTGATCATTGCGTTTTGGGCGTTGGAGTTGTTTTTGGCGTTCATCTTGCCGAAGTTGAAGGATATGCCGGCGACAAAGAAGCGTCCGAGCGTGTTGCCGATGATGTCCTCCCTGTATTCGGCATTGACGGCACGACGGTAGTTGTTGTTGCGGTCCAGAAGGTCAACGGCTTTGACAATGAAGGTCACGCTCTTGAATGTCTTTGAGAGCGAGGCATTGATTATCAGATTGTTGTTATTCATC
>CAMBMK010000001.1 GCA_945868745.1 uncultured Bacteroidales bacterium | reverse complement strand
ACAAATTGCCCTCACCTGGAACGCCTACCCCCATTCTACACTACTGTAGGGCATACCCCCGTTCCAGGTGAATTTCACGAGGGTGATGGCCGGCAAACTTTCTCCTCCCAGATGATTATCACGGGAAACGTTGTCGCAAACAAATGGATGTAGCAGAAATGTGCTTCGGGCAAATTGACAACTTTGGCGTATTTCTGGAATACTCCTGACGAAAACGTCGTCTATTGATACCGGAAAGAATCAAATAAAAGGGCTGACCGTTTCCCGGCCAGCCCTCAATTCTATTCCGCAGACTGCGAAATCAGCTGCATTGCGGCGTCGTAGTCCTGCGGACGGACTTTCACGCAGACGCTGTCAATGGCGGCGTTGATGCTCGGGTAGGACGATGCCTGACCGAAAACCTGTGCCGGAATCCCGTTTTCCCGGAGCATACCGGCAGTAATCTGCGCACTCATCTCGTTGCCGAAAGAGGCGACAGTCCTGAGTTCTTCATTTTCCATAGTGCAACCTCCTGTAAATTAATTATTCTGGAGTCTTGCCTCGAGTCCGTAGCCGATGCGGATCACCTCCTTGCGCGAGCCCTCGACCGTGTAGCCTGCAAGCACTTTCCTGATAGTGATGCGGTCTTCGTACATCCTAATTATCTTTCCGAAGACATTGCGCAGGCGGAATGTCATATCCCCGCCGTTTTCGCTTTCGAGGATGTAGCCCCTGTCCTGCATATAGGCCAGAATCCTGTCCCTGTGCTCTGAAGCCTCTCCCGGCGCGGAAATCTCCTTTGTGGTGTAGCCGAACATCGGATAGAATGCGGCAAGGACGCCGAACATCAGCGAAATCTGCCAGTAGGAGTCGTATCCGTTCCTGAAAATCAGCTCAGGGTCTGACGGCACATAACGGAGAATTATCATCGCCACGATAATCAGCGCAAGCAGAATCCAGAAATAAAAGAAATACTTTATTGCCCTTACAATGTATCTCATAATCTCAAAATATCATTTCTTACAAATATAATTACTATTTTTGCACAGTATAACTCATAAATGCAAAAATAATGGCAGAAAGAGAAGACCCGCTCATGCGTCTTGAGCGCAAGGAACAGGAAAAGAGGGACCGCAACAACGGTCTCCGCAGGACAGTCTATATCCTCGCAGCCGTCTGTGCGGTGCTTGCAGGCATACTCATCTATATGGAAATCCGCAAGGCAAGCCTTGCAAAGCAGATCCGCGAGGCCGGACTCAACTCCGACAAAGGCTCGTTCTACGAGCTCGTGGAGGAGCTCAATGTCGAGAAACAGGACCTTCTCACCCAGATGGAAGCCCTCCAGAACGACTATGCCGCCCTCTCTTCGGACTACGACAACATCAACTCCCAGCTCGATACCTCAAGGGCGGAAGTGGCCCAGCTCATCGAGAAAATCAAGAAGACCGATGCGACCAACCGCGCCAAGATGCGCCAGTACGAGAAGGAGCTCGGCACCCTCAGGAGCATAATGCGCAACTACATCGTGCAGATTGACTCCCTCAACACCCTCAACCACAAGCTCACCGCGGATGCCGCAGCTGCACGCAGGGAAGCCGCAGAGAGCAAGAGGGCCAATGAGGAGCTCACCCAGCAGGTCGAGAATCTTACCGGAAAGGTTGCAGCCGGCTCCGTCATCAAGGCCCGCGGCATAAGGCTCGAGGCCTACAACAATTCCGACAAGAAAACCGACCGCAGCAGCAGGGTGACCAGGCTTCTGACCTCGCTCAGCCTCGTGGAGAACGACCTCGCCCCTAAGGGCCCGGTAAGAGTCTATATCAGGGTCAAGGACCCGGACGGAATCATCCTCACCAACGAAGTCCGCACATCATTCACAATCGGCGGGGAGACTATGGTTGCCTCCGCATCCCGTGAGGTTGACTATGAAGGCAGGGAGGTTGACCTGAGCATCTATATGAACGGCATTGACGGCTTCATGAAGGGTGTCTATACCGTCGAGGTCTATACCGAACAGGCCCTGCTCGGAACGGCTGAGCTGATGCTCCGGTAGATGATATACATCCATTTTCCTTTCTGCAGGAGTTTCTGCACATACTGCGGTTTCTATTCCGAGACCGTAAGCGGTTGTGGAGGAAGATCCTTTGAGTCCTGGACAGGGCAGGTTTGCGAGGAGGCTTCAAGGAGGACCGGCGAGATTCTTGCTACGAAAGGGATTGATACTCTGTACTTTGGAGGAGGGACACCGTCCCTCCTTTCTTTGGATTGCATTGACCGTATCCTTGAAGCGCTTCCTGGCGGCCGCGGTCACCGCTACAGTGAATTCACCCTTGAGTGCAACCCTGACGACATCTCGCGGGAGCTTTGCCGCGCTCTTGCCGGAGCAGGGGTGAACCGCATCAGTATGGGGGTGCAGTCATTTGATGACGGTGTGCTCCGCTGGATGAACCGCCGGCACGATGCCCGTGGGGCACGGGGGGCTTTTGAAATGCTCCGCAGGGAGGGTTTTGACAATATCAGCATTGACCTGATATTCGGTATAAGCGGTATGGACGACGCCCTCTGGAGGCGCAGCATCGAAGAGGCGGTGGCGCTCTCGCCGGAGCATATCTCCGCTTATCAGCTTTCCGTCGAGCCGGGCAGTGCCCTTGCCGGGAAGGTGGAAAGGGGGGAATACAGGGAAGCTCCTGACAGCCAATGTGCAAGGCAGTATGAGCTGTTGTGCGGGATGCTCTCCGATGCCGGCTATTCCCATTATGAAGTCTCCAATTTCGCCCTTCCGGGCCGCGAGTCAATCCACAACAGCGCCTATTGGAAAAGGGTGCCTTATGTGGGCCTCGGTCCGGGTGCACATTCCTTTGACGGAGACAGGACAAGGCTTTGGAACTCCGAGGAGCTTTCCGGATGGTCGGCCTCCGGCGAAACCCTAGGAGATGAGGACATGAGGGTGGAGACCCTGATGCTTGGCCTTCGCACCGCTGCCGGGCTGGACGCACAATGGATTGCGGAAAACTGCGATGGGGCCACTGTTTCGAGGCTTCTTGGCGAAGGCGCCCTTGCCATTGTGGACAAAAAATCCGGGACCCGTCTGAGGATCCCGGAAAACCATTTCTTCGTCTCGGATGAAATCATCCGTGAGCTTATCTAGGAATACTCCTTAGATGGCTGCGGTCTTTCCGCGGAGCCACTCTGCCATCTCAGGGGAGAGTTTCGGGGCGTGTGTCTCGTAAACCGAACGGTTGTAGTCATTGAGCCAGTCGATTTCCTGCTGCGAAAGCATTTCACGCACTACCACCGAGGTGTCGATGTGGCACCTTGTGATGCTCTTGAACTTGTACCAGGTGCCGAATCCGTTGACACTGTCCTCCACTACGATGAACACATTCTCGTGGCGTACACCGTGCATTCCTTCGCGGTAGATGCCCGGTTCGATGGTATTGACGATGCCTGGCACATAAGGATAGGAATTGAAGTTCTGGCGGAATTCCTGCGGTCCTTCATGCACATTGAGGAAGAATCCTACGCCGTGGCCTGTGCCGTGGCCGAAATTCCTCCTGTACTGCCAGAGCGGGTTGCGTGCGAGGATGTCGAGGTGGCATCCGCAGGTGCCCTTAGGGAACACTGCCAGGTTGAGGTCGATGAAGCATTTCAGCACAAGGGTGTAGTCCTCTTTCTCAAGGTCGGTGCAAGGTCCGAGCGGGACGGTGCGGGTGGTGTCGGTGGTGCCGTAGAGGTATTGTCCGCCGGAGTCCACGAGGTAGAGTCCGTGAGGTTCTAGTACCGGTGCATTCTCCGAAGGTGTGACATAATGAGGGAGTGCGGCTCCCGGTCCGTATGCGGAGATGGTCTCGAAGCTGTCGCCGCGGTAGCCGGGAATCTCCTTCCTGAATGACTGGAGCTTCACGGCGGCGCTCCATTCGTCAACCCTGTGTCCTGCTGCCATCTCGTTCTCGAGCCAGTAGTAGAACTTCTCGAGGGCGAGTCCGTCTTCATTGTGGGCCTCTATGAAGCCGGCGATTTCGGTGCTGTTCTTGATGGATTTGCGAAGCGGGACAGGAGAGGTGCCGTATTTGACGAAACCGGCCGGGCAGTTGGTCTCCAATACGTTGTGGAGGTTGTAGTTGAGCGTGGAAGGGTCGGCGTAGAGCCTTGTGACTCCTTCGTCGCCGGCGAGTGACGCGAGGGCGATGTCGATGTCGTCGTAAGGAAGTATGCTGATGCCTTCGGCCTGCATTTCTGCGAAACTTGCCGCGGTCTCTTCGTCAGGACGGCTGAGCGTGTTCTTGCGGACATACCAGTTGACCTTATCCATCGTGACGAGAAGGTAGGAGATGATGACCGGATTGTATTCCACGTCGGAGCCGCGGGCGTTGAGCACCCAGGCGATTTCGTCGAGGGCGGTCAGGAGGATGGCGTCGCACTTGTTATCGAGCATAAAGCCCCTGAGCCAGAGGATTTTGTCCTGGCGTGATTCTCCGGTAAGCCCGGTACCGAGGGTAATGATCGGGCTGCAAGGCACTGCAGGACGGTCGCCCCAGAGCGAGTCGAGAAGGTCAGGGGAGTTGATGATGCGGAAGCCGTTCTCGTCGGCGCCTTCCTGCCTTCCGGCTGCGGACAATGCGCCTTTGATTGAATCCACATAGGAAATAGGCTGGGTAAGGCCGTCAACTGCGATGACCACATTGGCCTTGTCGCCGAATGCGTGGCAGGCAAGCCACTCCGGGATGAGGACCTGCTCCGGAACACGTGTCTTGTGGAGCTCATATCCGGTCCCCGGGAGGACTTTGTTGGCCTGGATGAAGTAGCGTGTGTCGGTCCACAGGCCGGCGTGGTCCTGTGTGATTACCACATCACCGCATTCTCCGGCGAAGCCGGTGAGCCAGAGAACCTGTTTCCATCGTGCTCCCGGATACTCGCTGTTGTGAGGGTCGGAAGCCGTTATCACAATTGCGTCCCATCCTTTTTCACGCATCATTGCGCGGACGGATTGCAGTCTTTCGTTGTAGGTGTTCATTGTGTATCTTGAATTTTATTTTCCGTCATCAACGAGGTCGATGTGGAGGATTCTTACAGGAGAGTCCGGAAGCTCTGCGCGCAGAAGTCCGGTAGGTGCGCTTGCAATCGCGTCGATGACCTCAAAGCCGGAGAGTGTCTCGGCAAAGAGGGTGTAGCCGCCGTCGAGATGCCTGCAGCCTTCCTCGCTCTGTACGATGTAGAACTGTGTGCTGGACGAAGCCTTTTTCGGATTGACGTCGTCTCCCTGGCGTGCTCCGCCGATGTATCCGCGCTTGTGGGTGATCTTCGGGGTGCACTCGTTAGGGATCCAGAATCCGAGGTCGCCCACTCCGTACTGCTCCATAGGCCTGCAAGGGTCTTTGGTGAACGGGTCACCGCCCTGGATCATGAAGCCGTCCACAACCCTGTGGAAGAGGATTCCGTCAAAGAAATGGCCTGCGATGAGGCGTGTATAGACCTCCCTGTGGAGAGGTGTCTCCTTGAAGAACCTGAAGCGGATTGTACCGGCTGTGGTCACCATGTCGAATACAGGCTCCTCGCCGAGTTCGTACGGGTCGAATGCCGGGTCCTTCCAGGTGGTGTCAAGTTCGATTCTGTAGGCCTCGAGGGCTGCCTGTACCGCTGCCGGGTCCTTCGGCTTGTCCGGGTTCTGGTTTGGATTGACGACTCTTTTGCGCTTTACGACGGTGTCGGTCTTTTCAGTTACAGCCTCTTCCTGCTGGGGTTTTGAAGAGTTGTTGCATCCGATGAGCATCAGGCTGCCTGCCGCAACCAGTGCCATTAGTGTGGTCAGTTGTCTGTTCATAAGGGTGTATTTAAGTGTTTTGTCTTATTCGTCGGGGCGGTCACGCAAGGCGCGCGTACAGTTGCGCTTTTTGCGGACAAATCGTTCAAATATAGCAATTATCGGCGAAAAAATGCTAATTTCGCAGCGTTGATTTTTCACCCGGCTTTCAAATATGGACACACACTATTCAGACAGGGATTATCTTGACAGGCTGGTTGCGCGTCTTTCGGAGACCTGCGCGCGCAAAGGATGGATTCCGGAGATGATGCCTGCCACATCCGACATAGACGGCAAATGGAACAGCCTCCTCGAGGGATTCATCGGGGATGCCGTCCACGAGTTCAATTCATACCCGGAGGTCACCCTCGCCTGGGCGGGGTATATCGGCTGTGCCGCCGCAGAGCTTTGGGACGATGATTTCGAGGCTTTCAAGGCACTGACCTATGACGACCTCAAGGGGAAGCGCGGATTTGACGACCTTGACGAGCATGTCCTCGCTGATGTGCTCGGGATGCCGGTCGGCAGTCCGCAGGCAAAGGAGCTGGAGAGCACTCTGGCGTACTGCGCCGCGGAGGCTCTCGGCGCCATGCGCCACGAGCCTGTGGAAGACCTTACGGCCGAGGCCTACAAGGTCTTCCTGCGGTCCATCGAAGCGATGTACCGCCTCGGCGCCGCCCTCCGCCTCGCCGCCCTCGGCTACAAATTCGTAAAAGAGGGATAGAAGACTTCCGATCCTCTTAAGCTACTCCGTAAGATATTTCGCGGCGGCATCAAGGGCATCATAGAACTCCTGCCCGTAGGCCTGCACAAGCGGCTCCTTCAGGAACTGATACACCCGGATTCCCTCCCTGCGCCCCTTCTCGAAGGCATCGGCGCAGATGGTCCAGCGGTGCAGGTTGAGGGCATCCGTGCCGTTGCCCAGGCGCGTAACCCTGATGGGATAGAGACTGCATGAAATCGGCTTGCGGAACTTGCATTTTCCCTGGAAAAAGCACCTCTCGACGGCGCACAGGCACATCGCCCTCCCGTCGGCACCCTTCTCATAATGGATATAGGCACAGTCCTCAAGGCCCGGAAGTCCCACAGTCCCGTCAGTCCCCACAATGCAGTCAAGGCCATCGACGCGGTGAGGCTCCGACACGACCGGGGTGACCATGTCGCCGTCCCTGTCGATCTGGAAGAACCCGTTGGCCTGCGCAGCCTTCCTGCCGTGCTCGGTCATCAGCGGTGAGTACGCATCGTAATACCTCTCAAGCTCCTCTGCCTCAGCTTCTTTCAGCGGAGCACCGCAGTCCCCGACCACACAGCACTGCCCCTTGCATTTATCGTAGTCGCACGCGAAAAACTCTGTCACGACCTCCCCCGACACAAGGCAGTCCCCAATCTGTATAATATTGCCGTATTCGCCCATAAAAAGTTCTTTTGAATGGTAATTTCTCTCCGACCGGCTATTCTTCTGCACCCTGATTCTGCAAACCGTCCCCGGCACCTCCGCCATCAGCGGCATTCTCCCCGGCGGCATCCTCCGCACCTCCTTCAGAGACCTCTTCCCCCTCCGCCGCAGCCCCGTCCGGAGCAGCATCATCCACACCCTCCCCGTCGGCATCCGGCCCGCCTTCCGCACCGTCATCTTCCGCGGCCGCAGCAGCCGTCCCCTCAAGCTCTACGGCAGCACCGCTTTCCGGAGCAACATCCCCGGCGCCCTCCGGAGCAGAACCATCCTCCGCAACCCCGTCCGAAGTCTCCTCCGGCTCCGGCACATATGCCGGCAGGAACTCCAGCTCGCGCAGGTCCAGCGTGTCAAGCGGCACCCTCATACCCTCGAACGGATACACAAGCTGGCCCTCCGCAGGCAGCATCGCAGGCACCGAAGGCTGTTCAAACGCCTCGACCTTCGCCTCGGTGAAATCCTGCACAGCCCGCTTCCGGACCACATATTCGGCCATTCCGCCCTTTGACAGGTCCTTCAGGATCGGATTGACCTTATCCGGAGTCACCGCGGCAATCTTCGCCTCGTACTGCGAGAAAATGTCCTTGCCGTAGGAATACCTGAGCGCCAGGATTGAGCCTATGGTCTTCGGATCTCCCTTCCATGAGTCGTAATAATTGCTGACAATCTTCTTGCCGGTCTTCAGCGCATAATCGGAGATTCCGGTGGCGCCGACCGAAGCCACGGCGCTCCTGACCTTGCCCAGCACCACATCCGCCGAATCCTCGAACGCCATCGAAGCCGGCATGCCCGCCGGATTGACCTTCGACAGCACGATGCTCATATTCAGCCCCTCGTCCGGGAACAGCGACACCTTGTTCTGCGACTCCGCAATCGCCCAGCCCGATGGGGCGACAGCCTGCGAAATGGCCTCCTCCATTGCCATGGCCGCAACTGCCGCTGCCATATAATTCTCTGCAGTATAATTGATTGGAGCATACAGGGCAAGACCTATCTGCGGCTCCCTGTCCCACACGCTGACAGTCTTGCGCCCGGATATGCGGTTGTCCTTCAGGCGTGACCTGTAGGTAAAAGCCCTGTCCGTGCGGAAACTGCCCAGATACTGCGACATGGTCTTTCTCACATAGGCCTCCGGCACATCCCCGACAATGATCAGCACACCGTCGTTCATCCTGCCGAACACCCCGTCGAAATACTTGTCGGCGCGCTCCGGAAAACCGTCCGTAAGGACGCCTTCGCGTTTGAACTCCGTATATGTCAGGTCCTTGGCCATTATGCTGTCAACCTTCGAATAGATGTCTTTCCCGTGGCTTTGCAACTCCTGGCACCTGCGGTAGTAGGCATAGGCCTTGCGGTCCAGCCGCCTTTCGGACGAAAGCGTGAGAATGGCCTTCATAAGCAGCTGGAGCTTGCCCGACTGCGCACAGCCGGTCAGTGCAAACCCCGACAGCGACACGTCCGCATCCATCGACACCCCGTTGCCCCTGAGCATCCTTGCAAACTCATCCCCGCTCATCCCGCCGACATTGTACAGGCCGAACATATCCTTCATATACGCACCCTCTCCCGGGCCGAGATCCGCAATGGACCCGTAACCGCCCTTGAGAAGCCAGGCAAAATTGAACATCCCCTTTGCCGGAGTCTGCCTGTAGATGACCCTGATGCCGTTGGCATATGTTATCAGCGTGCCCCCGAAGAGAGGCTCGGCACTTTCGCTCTTGACTTTCAGCTTTCCGGAGGACTTGCGCAGCTTTGTCGTATCCGCTTCCGGCAAGGCATGGAACTTCTTTTTCGAAGCCTCCCGCCAGGACTGTGCAAAGAGCTTGTCCACATCTTCTTCAGACACCTTGTAGGTATTGGCCGTGCAGCGGACCGTCAGATTGCAGTCCCCGTCAATAAGGGCCATCACATAGTTGTTGAACAGGGCGGCAGCCTGGGCAGAGTCCATATTCCTGTTGAGGAAAAAGTCGAGGTTGGTGTTGTCGTCGGCAAGCGAAGCCCCGTAAAGGAAAGAGGCAATGCACTTGTCCACATACACGGCATTCTCCACCACCGGGCTGCCGTACTGCATATGGAAATTGAGCGAAATCTCGTTCTGGACCTCCGCATACTCCTTCGGGGACACGCCGTATCCGTCCAGCACCGACAGCACCCCTGCGAGAATCTCCGTGGCCTCCCCGAGATATTTTTCCGATGTCCGGATGCCTATTGAAATGATCTCGTCGCCGGAGCGGGCCGCGCCGGAAGAATATGAAAAGTCTATGCCCGAATACGGAATCCCCCTGTCGGAAAGGGCTGCCGAAAGCCTGCGCCTGAGGACCAGTCCCAGCTCGTGGGCATATCTTGAAGACACGAGCGGCAGTACCGTCGCCATATCCTCAACAGGGGTTCTCGGGCTGCGGAACCTCACCTCTATGGCATTGTCTGTCCAGGAGTGGACCATCTTTACGCTGCGCTTGCTGTCAACCCACCGGTACTGGGTCTCTTTCGGGGTGCCTTTCTTCTTTGACACGAGCATCGACAGCATCTCCATCTTTCCGACAAGCGTGCCGGCATCGATGTCTCCGGAGATGACAATCGCCTGTCTTGCAGGAGCATACAGGTCTTCAACCGGGGAGTTGTCCTTTGCGATAATGTCAAATACAAACAGAAGGGTGGAATCGATTATTTCCGGCCTTCCGGCCTTGATGAGGTCCCTGAAGCGGAAAATGGTTGCGTCAGGGGTCACCTCCACATAGCCTTCCGTCCGCGGGCGCACGGAATTGTTGCGGAGAAAGGAGAACGGCGAGGTTCCCGGTACGCTGAAATGCTGCAGATCGGTCAGGGAAGACATCGCCTGGACCGTACTCTCTCCCTTGCGGTTCCACTGCTCGTCATCGAGGCCTGCCTTCTGGACAAGCGCAATGTCCGCCGTACCCTTGTGGGTAGGGTTCGTAACAATATAGTATGCAACACCGTTTGCCAGGGTGCCGGTTTTGATTTTGTCGGAAGCGGGCAGGGTCGGAAGGGACTCCGCTGGCATAATTATTGGGGAAAAAACCGTCAGCAACGCCGATATTGCAAGTATTTTGGATAAAAGACACAAGTTTCTCATAACAATTTGGTGCTTGCCGGAAAGTCGTGCAAAATAAATGCCGACCATATTTGGCAAAATTAAGAATATTTTTTGTTACATTTGTACGTTTAATTAATTGCCACAATGAAAAAATTCGTTCTTACATTGGCCGCAATGATAATGGCGGCTGGAATTGTATCCGCACAGGATCTTGCAACTGCTACTGAAACCTACAACAACGGTGCTGAGCAGCTCAGCCTCGGCAACAAGGAGGCTGCCCTTTCGTCATTCCAGGAAGCCCTTGCAATGGGCGAGTCTCTCGGCGATGATGCTGCAGACCTTATAGCCAACTGCAAAAAGGTGATTCCTACCGTGATACTTTCCATCGGCAAGGAGCTTTACAATGCCAAGGATTTTGACGGTGCTGCCGCCAAAATGTCAGAGGCAGAGGCCGTTGCCAAGGATTATGGTGTAGAGGATGTTGTGGAGGAGGTTGCCTCAATCCTTCCGCAGATCAGGCTCAACAAGGCTATGACCGCTGCCAACAATGCTTTCAAGGCAAAGGACCTTGCATCCGCCGCAGAAGGCTACAAGGAAGTCCTCGGCCTCGACCCGACCAACGGTGCAGCTTCACTCCGCGTGATCCAGTGCCTTGCAAACCTCGGTGACATCGACGGTGCAAAATCATACCTCGAGACTGCGGTTGCAAACGGCCAGGAAGACAATGCCAAGAAGGTTCTCGGCGGAGCCCTTCTCAAGAAGGCTGCCGCTCTCCTTAAGGAAGGCAAGAGCGCTGACGCCATCACCGCTGCAGTTGAGGCAAACGAGTTCGCAGAGAATGCCCAGGCATACCTCGTGGCTGGCCAGGCAGCTTCCAAGCTTGCAAAGGACAGCGACGCCATCAAGTATTACGAGCAGTACCTTGCAGCCGCTCCTGGTGCAAAGAATGCAGGCGCCATCACCTTTACCGTAGGTGCCCTCTATCAGAAGCTCGGCAACAAGGCAAAGGCAATCGAGAACTACAAGAAGGTGGCCGATGACGCAAAATTCGGCGAGCAGGCAAAACAGATGATTGCAGCCCTCAGCAAGTAGTATATGTATCTCGAGCTGCTGGCTCCGGCAAAGAATGCACAAATCGGCATCGCGGCAATTGACTGCGGTGCCGATGCTGTGTATATTGCAGGCCCTTCTTTCGGGGCGCGCCAGGCCGCCGGCAACTCTGTGGAGGACATAGCGTCATTGTGTGCCCACGCCTCCCGCTTCGGCGCGAGGGTGTTTGCTACAGTCAATACCATTCTCTACGATGACGAGCTCCCCCGTGCGGCCGAACTTATGGCCGGGCTGCAGGATGCGGGAGTGTCGGGATTCATCATCCAGGATCCGGCCGTAGCCTCCATTGCACGGAGCAGCGGCATCACAGTACCCCTTCACGCCTCCACCCAGTGCTCAATCCGCACTCCCGAGAGGGCTGCATTCCTGCAGGGCCTGGGCTTTTCCAGGCTTGTGCTCGAAAGGGAGCTGTCCCTTGATGCCATTAAATCCATCAGGGAAGCCGTCAGCGCCGAGCTCGAATTTTTCGTCCACGGTGCATTGTGCGTGTGCTATTCAGGCCAGTGCTATCTGTCCGAATACCTTACCGGAAGAAGCGCCAACAGGGGTGCCTGCTCGCAGCCATGCCGGTCTTTTTATGACCTTGTGGACAGCAGCGGGCGCACTCTTGTAAAGAACAAGGCACTGTTGTCCCTGAAGGACTACAGCCTCATTGACCGCCTCGGGGACCTTGCGCGCAGCGGGGTGTGCTCGTTCAAGATTGAAGGCAGGCTCAAAAACCTTTCCTATGTGGAAAACGTGGTGAGCGCCTATTCGGCAGCCCTTGACAAACTGGTCGAATCCAGCTCCGGAGAGTATTGCAGGGCATCTTTCGGCCACAGTGTGCGCTCCTTTACCCCAAATCTTAAAAAGACTTTCAACAGGGACTATACCGAGCTTTTCATCTCCGGTCGCCGCACCGCGGGCTGGTCGTCCATGGACATCCCGAAGGGGGCAGGCGAGTATGTCGGCACGGTCAAGTCCGTCCGCCGCGAGGGCAGGAGGGAAATGGTCCTGACCGTTTCCCCTCTGGATTCTTCCGTAGTTTTTACAAACGGTGACGGGTTTGCGGCACTTTCTCCCAACGGCCTTGCCGGTTTCAGGGGAGATGTGTGCCGCGGGACGGAAATCCGTGCAGAGGCTGTAGAGGGAGCAGTGCCGGGAGCCAGGCTCTACCGCACCTTCGATGCCGTGTTCGAAAAGCAGCTTGAAAAGATTCCGGTCCGCGAGATAAGAGTTGCCCTCAATATCTCATTTGAAGGCTCCGGGATGCTTGTACGGGCCGTTTCCGAAGACGGCAGGGAGTGTCTTCTCCGACGCGAATGCCCTCCGGAGCAGGCAAGGGACCGCTCCAGGATGGAATCCGTGATCAGGTCCCAGCTTTCCAAGCGCAGCGCAGGCTTTCTCTTTGAGGCCGTGTCCGTGGACTGCCCGGGGGAGATGCCGTTCCTTGCTGCTTCTTTCCTCAATGACATCCGTCGCGAGGCCGCGGAACTTCTTTCCCGGATGCCATGCCGCACGGTCCCTCTGCTGAATGCCGGTCCATCTGCGGCGGCAGGGTTTGACAGGGAGGAAGCCACCTACAAGGACAACGTCGCCAACCGTCTTGCCGGCTCCATTCTCTCCGGCTGCGGGGCAAAGTCCGTCGAGCAGGCCTATGAGGTGTCCCACCGCAGCGGCATCGAGCTTATGCGCACAAAATACTGCATCCGTTATGAGACCGGAATCTGTCCCAAGTATCACCGTGTCCAGGATTCCGGTCCTCTCTATCTTGTCAACAACGGCCGCCGTCTTGCTCTCCGCTTTGACTGCGCAGCCTGCGAAATGACAGTCTGCGAAGCATAGCTATTCCGTCTCCATTATCTCAAAGGTTATCGCCACGTCTCCGAAGCGGCCGGTGACATTGTTGTATTTCTCAAAGTATTTGCCGGCAAGCTGTCCCCTCCACACAATGTCGTCGCGGGTGTAGAAAGGCAGGTTCACCTCAAAACCGTAACTTTTCGAATTGACCTTGACGGTTGCGGAACACTTCCACTCATCCCTTGTGCCCCCGTCGTCCTCCACAATCATAAACCCGCAGGACTCGAGCTGGTCTGTCCATTCGGATACCAGCACGGCGTTGAAATTGACCGGATAACCGACCTGGCATCTCCGCACTACAATCATGAAATCGGTGATGGAGGGCGAGTAGAGCTTCATCTCCTCTTCTGTCCTGGCCTTGAAGTTCTCCACAGAACCGCATTTCACAAAGAATTCCGATGCTCCGGCAAACCACGTATCATAATTTCTTTTTGCTGTGAAATCTTTGATTACCAATGTCTTGTAGCTGCCTCCGGATTCTGCCTTTGTGGCAGGGCCCCTGAGCCCCACGATCACGTCTCCGCCTCCCGAGCCCCAGTCCGGATCCTCCCTCCGGAGCATCTCCAGCGAGGTCATGCCGCTGTCATCGTTGCGGTTTACCACCCAGACAGGCTTCTTCCGGGCTGTTTCCTCATTGACAACTACTTCCCGCACCGATCTTGAACCGTCATCCCCGACAATGAGCTCGTAGCCGATGTTGGCCTCTGTGCCGTCGCCCGGGTCAAAGGTGATGACAGGATAGGTCTTGCCGTCCCAGTTCTCAAAGTACGGCCAGTAGATCTGTATGTCCGAAGACATCAGTGCCTCAAGATATTCCTCCGGAGTGATGCCGGAAGACAGTCCGTTGAAAAGGGAGCCTGCCTTTGTGTTTCCGGAGGTAAGGTACTCTTTTATAAGGTCTTTCATCGGTGATGGGTAGTCCTGTGACTTCACTTCAATCCCCTTTGACACAAGGATCATGTCACCGACTCCCGAGCCCGGACTTTCAAACAGGTCCGACATCATATACTCTTCATCGTAACCGTTTGCTGCCGAGGATGTCACAGCATTGTGCACTTCGGTGAGCTGGTCAGGTCCCACGGGGATTTCCGACAGCATTGCCGCCACGTCTGAAAGCCTGACCTCCACGCTTTCCTCTTCCTCCTGGCCCTGGCTGTGCTTCTCTTTTGTGCAGGAAACTGCAAATGATGCGGCTGCCGCAACCGAGGCGGCCATCAATATGAACTTTTTCATAGTTTAGAAGCTGTTTTGAATTATTTACTCTTGTTTTCTGCAAAACAAGGAATAATTATCCGTATTCCGAAAAAATATACGTTTAATTATGAAAAATGCCGCTGCAGGCCGTTGCAGGCCATTATTTTTTGTAGAGGACGAACCGGTTTCTGTCAAAAATGTCGCGGATTATCTCAGTGTGATGAAATCCTGCCGCGGAGAAAACTTCCTGGGTATCAGCACCCAGGGCCTCGTTGATTTCAGCGATTCCCACCCCGTCCGGAGCCATTAGCCGTATGGACCATTCTGCTATAGCGCGGTAGAAAAGCAGCGGGTCAGAGTCCGGCACGAAAAGGGCTTCGGAAGGCTCGTAGTCAAGGACATTGCTCCTCATATCTTTCTTTTCCGACTCCATCACATAGGGCGGATTGCCGAGTATTATGTCAAAGGGGGCTTCTTCCGGGATTGCCGAGGTGTCGAGCACATCGGCGCGCTCAAATCTGATGTTGCCGTCAAACGGCTGGTTTACAGCATATGAAAGCGCCTTTTCGCTCAAATCGATGCCCACAACTTCGGCCTTTTCCACATCGAGTGCCATTGTCCAGGCTATGCAGCCGGAGCCCGTGCAGAGGTCCAGGATCCTTACCGGCGCGGCATTTTTCCCGTATGCCGTCCTCATCCTCTGCATCCTGTCCCCGTATTTGACGGCCTCCCGGCAGAGGATCTCGGTCTCGGGCCTCGGGATGAGAACCCCGGGGCCTACATTGAACCACCTTCCGCAGAATTCTGCCTTTCCGGTCAGGTACTGTATGGGCTCTCCGGAGAGCAGCCTTTCCATATCTTTCTGCAATCCGGGCAGTTTTGCCTGCGGGATTTCGGTCTGCGGCTCGACTATGTGGGTGTAGCTCTTTGTCCCGAGGATGCTTTCGCAAAGCATCAGGATGAGGCTTCTTGCCTCCGCTTCGGGATACAAAGCCTCAAGGGAGCGTGTCCCCTGATGTATGAAATCGGCAAGAAGCATCTGATAGCCTTTTAGGAATTTTCAATAATGGAGGTCAGGAAATCGGTCATATCCAGACCGGCTGCGCGCACCATTTTCGGTACCAGGGATGCGCTTGTCATACCCGGAATCGTGTTGACCTCAAGGAAATAGAGCCCGTCTTCCGCGGCGATGTAGTCCATCCTGACAACTCCCTTGCACCCGAAATGGCGGTAAATCCTTTCCGTTGTGTCCTTCACGTGCGCCGCAAGGCTGTCCGGAATCTCCGCCGGGCAGATTTCCCGGCTCTGGCCGTTGTATTTTGCGTCGTAGTCGAAGTATTCATTGTCGGTAACTATCTCTATCACAGGCAGTGATTTTACGCCTTCGCTGTCACAATACACGGCACAGGTGAGTTCCCGTCCGCTCACGGCCTTTTCCACGATTACGGTGTCGCTTTCGGTGAATGCGTAGGCAATCGCAGACGGAAGGTCCTCCGCAGCCTTGACCTTGGTGATTCCGAACGAGGAGCCTCCGTCGGTCGGCTTTACGAAGACAGGCAGCCCGAGCTTCTCCACAGTCTCCCTGCAGAATGCCTCCATGTCCGTATTCCCTTTCCTGATGAATGTGTCCGGAGTCATTTTCACTATGCCTGCATCCCTGAGGTAGCACTTGCAGGAATACTTGTCGAAAATCACCGATGATACGAATGCCCCGCAGCTGCTGAACGGAATCCCGAGCATCTCGAAATAGCCCTGGAGAAGGCCGTTTTCTCCCGGTTTCCCGTGCTGGATGACATAAGCGTAGTCAAACTTGATTTTCTCTCCATAGACTTTGACCGAAAAGTCATTGCGGTCCACAAGCGGGCGCGCCCCTTCCGGGAAGGTCACTCTCATCGAGTCCTTTTTGCGCAGGGCAGCAAGCTCCCATTTGCCGAAACGGGCAAAAATTTCATAGATGTTGTACTGCGTGTCGTCTATTCTTGATGCGGTGTATTCGCCGCTGCGCAGGGAAATCTCCCATTCGGAGGAGTCACTGCCATAAAATACCGCTATGTTGTTGTACTTGCCCATAACAATATGACTTAATCAAAGTAATAATCTTCTTCGGAGCCTCCGTCAACGGCCTCCTCGTCGCTGCCGGTGCAGCTCAGGTCGAGCGTCATGCCTGCCGGTGCGATGAATCTGTCCTGCTCGGAAATGCCGCAGGAAGGGTCCCTGAGACATTTTTTCATCCAAATTCCCCATATAGGCAACGCCATATTGGATCCGCTTCCCAATGCAAGGGACTGGAAATGCACCTGCCTGTCCTCTCCGCCTACCCATACTCCGGCGGTGATGGAAGGGGTGTATCCGATGAACCATCCGTCAGAGTTGTCGTTGGTTGTCCCGGTCTTGCCTGCAATCTCGCCCTTGAGCTGGTATGTGGACCTGAGCCTTGCTCCGGTACCGTTGTTGATGACTCCCTGCATCAGGTTCTCCATCAGGTAGGCAGTCTGCTCGCTGATGGCCTCGCGCTTGCGGCTGTTGAACTCCCCGAGCACGTTGCCTTCCTTGTCCTCAATCCTTGTCACGAATACCGGGCTTACATACACGCCCCTTGAAGGATAGGTGTTGTATGCCGCCACCATCTCGTACAATGACAGGTCGGCAGGTCCGACGCAGAGCGAAGGCACCTCGTCTATATGGCTCTGTATGCCCATCTTCTTCATCATCTGGGCCATCGCGGTCGGCCCGAACTGCTTCATCAGGTAGGCCGAAATGTTGTTGGAGGAGTGCGTCAGGCCCCATTTCAGGGTGACGGTCTTTCCTATCCATATGTCCTTGTCCGTACTTCTCGGGGTCCAGGTGTCGTCACCCACGATGAATGTCTGTGGCACGCAGACGGTCTGGTCGCACGGTGACATTCCCTCCTGCATAGCGAGCGTGTAGAGGAAAGGCTTGACGGTCGAGCCGACCTGCCTCTTGCCCTGGCGCACGTTGTCATATTTGAAGTAGCGGTAGTCAGGACCGCCCACATAGGCCTTCACATGGCCCGTGACAGGCTCCATCGCCACGAATGAGGCCCTGAGGATGGACTTGTAGTATCTGATGGAATCGTCCGGAGTGATGGTCGTGTCGATGTATCCCGGGCTGTCCCAGCTGAAAAGCCTCATCCTCACAGGTTCCCCGAAGGTCTTGAGAATCTCGCTCTCGGACATTCCGGCCTTCTTGCGGAGGCGGTAGCGGTCGCTCCAGCGGCGTGCCTGCTTCATCACCCTGTCGATGGTCTCCTGGTCCACATCGTTGGAGAAAGGCTTGTTCTTCTTGTATTTGAGGTCGCCCCAGAAGCTCTTCTGGAGCGTTTTCCCGAGATGCTCTGCCATTGCCTCCTCGGCATATTTCTGCATCTTGTAGTTGATTGTGGTGTAGATGCGGAGTCCCTCCTTGTCGAGGTTGTAGCGGCTTCCGTCCGGCTTGAGGTTCTTGTTGAGCCATCCGTAGAGCGGGTCGTCAACCCAAAGGGTGGAGTCTGCGGCAAAGTCCTCGTGGTACTGGTATGATGACTTTTTCGGCTTCTCGGCATTCATATAGCGCCTGAGCATATCCCTGAAATACGGTCCGAGGCCGGCGTTGTGGTCCTGGACCTTGTAGGAAAGGGTGATAGGGATCTGCTGGATGGAGTCCCTCTCGGCCTTGGAAAGGTAGCCTGCCTGCTGCATCCTGCCGATGACGAAGTTCCTTCTGTTCAGGGACTTGTCCGGGTTGAGGGCAGGGTTGTACCTGGTCGGCTTGTTGACCATTCCCACCAGGGTGGCGGCCTCCTCGACCGTCAGCTCCGAAGGCTCCTTTGCAAAAAACGTCTGAGAGGCGGCCTTGATGCCGTAGGCGCTGCTTCCGAAGAAGACGGCGTTGAGATACATGTCCATTATCTCGTCCTTGGTGTAGTCCCTTTCGAGCTTCACGGCCGTAATCCATTCCTTGAGCTTTATCCACACCATCTTTACCATGCTTACACCAGGAATCCTGCTGCTGACGTCGTTTCTCGGGTAGAGAGTCTTGGCAAGCTGCTGGGTGATGGTGCTTCCTCCGCCCTGCGAGGAATCGCGGCCAAGGAGTGTCTTGACCATCACGCGGCCGAGGGCACGGATGTCGATGCCCGAGTGTCGGTAGAACCTGCGGTCCTCCGTGGCCACCGCCGCCTGCACGATATAGGGCGACAGCTCGTCATAGCTCACGAACGAACGGTTTTCTATATGGAATGTGGTCAGGATCTCCCCGCCTTCGGCAATGACCTGCGTGGCCAGCTTGCTGTCGGGGTTCTCAAGCTCTTCGAAGGAAGGTATGTCGGCGAAGGCCCATACGAGGAAGAGCATCAGAAAGAGGGCGGCAACCGGGCACAGGACCAGAATCCAGAACCACTTGGTTATTTTCTTTTTTGTATTGTCCGTCATTTGTCCAAAAAATTATGAAAATTATATTTTCATCAGTCAAGCCAAAGTACAAAAGTAACTATAAAATTTTGAAAAATCCCCCGATTCTGTTTTACTTTGCAGACTCTAATGAAATAATGTGAGTGACATGGCAGGAAATTTAGTGATAGTTGAGTCTCCGGCAAAGGCCGGAACCATTCAGAAATATCTTGGGGATGATTATACTGTAAAATCAAGTTTCGGACACATCCGCGACCTTGAGGACAAAAAGCTGAGCGTGGACATAGAAAACGGGTTCGCCCCGCAGTATGTGATCCCCTCCGACAAGAAAAAGGTTGTGGCGGAGCTCAAAAAGCTCGCGAAGGAGGCCGGCACGGTGTGGCTCGCATCCGATGAGGACCGCGAGGGGGAGGCTATCTCCTGGCATCTCTACGAGTCTCTCGACCTCAAGGGGAAGGATACGAAAAGAATTGTGTTCCATGAGATTACAAAGACTGCAATCCTCAATGCCATAGAGCATCCGAGAGATATCGACATGAATCTCGTCAACGCCCAGCAGGCGCGCAGGGTGCTTGACCGCCTTGTGGGTTTCGAGCTTTCTCCGGTGCTTTGGAGAAAGGTGCAGCCCAAGCTCTCGGCGGGAAGGGTGCAGAGCGTCGCCCTGCGTCTTGTGGTGGACCGCGAGCGCGAGATAATGTCCTTTGAAAAGGAGCAGTTCTATAAGGTGGAGGTTGTCTTCCATCCGGAAGGTGCTCCCGCCTCAGTGAAGGTCAAGGCGGTGCTGGACAAAAAGTTCGCCACCCTCGGGGAGGCCCGCCAGTTCCTCCAGGACAGCATGGGTGCGGTGTTCACGGTCGATTCCATCGACAAAAAGGAGGGAGTCAGGACACCTGCGGCTCCGTTCACTACCTCCACCCTCCAGCAGGAGGCGTCGCGCAAGCTGCGTTTTTCCGTAAGCCAGACGATGAGGATTGCCCAGCAGCTGTACGAGAGGGGACTCATCACATATATGCGTACCGACTCCACCAATCTTTCCAGCCTTGCACTCAACACGGCGAAGGACTTCATCGTGGAGAATTTCGGCCCGGAATACTCCAGAGTGCGCCAGTACAAGACCAAGTCAAAGGGGGCGCAGGAGGCCCACGAAGCCATCCGTCCGACCTTCATAAGCAATACTTCCGTAGAAGGCTCGTCCGATGAGAAACGGCTCTACGATCTTATATGGAAGAGGACGGTAGCTTCCCAGATGGCCGATGCAAAGGTGCTCAGGACCGAAATCAAGGTAGCTTCCGACCGTCGCAGCGAGAAGTTCCTGATGCAGGCCATGGAGGTGGTTTATGACGGTTTCCTCAAAGTCTATCGCGAGGGCGTCGATGATGCCGGTCCGGAAGACGAGACCGTGCTTCCGGAGCTTCACAAGGGCGACATCATGCAGGAAAAGGGCTTCACGGCCGAGTGCAAGTTCACCAACCCGCCATACCGCTATTCCGAGGCTTCACTTGTAAAAAAGCTTGAAGAACTCGGGATCGGCCGCCCGTCCACATATTCGTCAATCATTACAACTTTGACCTCCAACCGCGGATATATTGTCAGGGGGGACAAGCCCGGCGAGCAGGTGCCTGTGACCAACCTCAGGATGAAGAATTCGACAATCGAGGAGATCCGGACCACCGAAACGGTAGGTGCGGAAAAGGGCAAGTTCATCCCGCAGGAAATCGGAATGATTGTCACGGACTATCTCGTTGCCAATTTCCCGACCATCCTCAATTACGATTTTACGGCCAATGTGGAGAAGGATTTTGACGACATTGCCGAGGGCGGCAAGCAGTGGAACAGCGTTATCGCCGATTTCTACACCCCGTTCCACAGCAAGGTCGAGGAAGTCACCCACAACGGGGTCTATACCCATGTGGAAAGGGCTCTGGGCAATGATCCGCAGACAGGTGCCCCGGTTGTTGCAAAGTTCGGACAATACGGACCGTATGTCCAGAAGGGTGAGGGAGATGCAAGGCAGTATGCCCATCTTGCCCCGGGCCAGCTCATCGAGAGCATCACTCTTGAGGAGGCCCTCAGGCTCTTCGAACTTCCGCGGACAGTCGGTGAATATGAGGGAGTCCCGGTCGTTGCCACAAAAGGCCGTTTCGGACCTTATCTCAAATGGGGCGATATGAACGTATCCCTGCCGCGCGGAAAGGATCCGCTCAAGGTGACGCTCGAAGAGTGTGCCGAATTGATATCCGCTGCACGTGACAAGGCTTCCGGCAAGGACATCATAGCCGAGTTCGACAATATCCAGGTACTGAACGGACGTTACGGGCCATACATCAAGTGTGACGGCTCCAACTACAAGATTCCCAAAGAAATGGAGGCTGAAAAGCTTACCGCGGAAGATTGCAGGCGCATAATTGCCGAGAATCCTCCGACCAAGAAGGGCTTCAGGCGCCGTTCTTCCAAATGATAATGTCTTCGAGATTTGATTTTGTCATAATCTGTCTATAAAATGATAAAAATCCAAACAAATTCACAGATTTTTATTCAATTATAGGAAAATTGTGTATTTTTGCGAAAAACATACTTTCATTTCAGAATTATGGCCAATTATCACAACATTGACGAGACTGATCAGAAGATACTTTCATTCCTGATAAAGAATGCACGCATGCCATTCCTCGAGATTGCGAGGGAGTGCGGTGTGTCAGGAGCGGCAATCCACCAGAGGGTGCGCAAGCTTGAGAATGCCGGAGTCATCACCGGCTCACGCCTCATGGTGAAGCCGAATGCGCTCGGACTTGACGTCTGCGTTTTCATCAGCATATCCATCTCCGATTCGAACAAATATACGGATGTCATCGAATCCCTCAAAAAGATTCCGGAGATTGTGGAATGCCACTATATCACCGGCAAGTATTCGCTTCTTGCAAAGATGTACTGTCGTGACAATGACCATCTTATGGATATCCTCATCAACAATATCCTCAAGATCCCGAATATTGTCGCAACCGACACAATGATATCCCTCGGCGAGACTATCGACCGTCAGGTGTCGGTCACCAGAAAATAATTTTGTCCGCTATTTCCCGGAGGTTGCCTTGATTATTGCCTCGGCAAGGACGAGGTCCTCCGGGGAAGTGACTTTCAAATTGAGCCTTTCTCCCTCGCACCAGGTTATCGGCACTCCGGCGGCAGAGAGCACCGATGAGTCATCTGTAAAATCCATGTCGAAGGGCAGGGAATATCCCCTGCGCAGGTCTTCTATGTGAAAAATCTGCGGTGTCTGCACGCCGTAGATTATCGAGCGGTCGGCGGTTGCGCCCTCCACCTGCACCAGTTCCCCCGTATCACGGTCCTTTTCCAGCACTTTCAGCGTGTCATAGCTCGGAGTCACGGGCACCACGGCGCGGCATCTTTCCATCATGCCCAGCATCCTGCGTATCATCTCTACGCTCAAAAGAGGCCTCACGCCATCGTGTACGGCTACAATCGCCCCGTCCGGGATCTTTTCAAGGGCATTCTTCACTGAATGGAACCGGGTCATCCCGCCCTTGACCAGGGTCTGCTGGCAGTCGAAGTTCCTGCTGTAGCAGAATTCCTTCCATATCGGGATATAGTCCTCCGGGAGGACTGTCACAATGCGGATTCCGGGACACGCCTCCACAAACTTTTCGAGCGTCCTCTGGAGAATCGGCCTGCCCGCAAGCTCCATGAACTGTTTGGGGATGTCCGACCCCATCCTGACACCTCTTCCTGCAGCCACCGCCACAAGGTAAATGCTGTTCTCCATATGTTGTGACACCTTTTGTTCCTGCAAAAATACTCAAAAACTTTCCTTCGGAAAACATCATTTCCCGAAGTCTTCAATTTTTGAAGATTCCGTATTTCATAATACAGGGATTTTTTGTAATTTTACGGAAATTATCCTTAATCGAAAACACTCTGAACGGAAAATGTCATTTTTTACTCAGGAACTTGCAATAGACCTCGGCACGGCAAACACCGTCATCTTCCAGAATGACCAGATTGTGCTGGACGAGCCGAGCATCGTGGCAATCGACAACAATACCGGAAAGTGCATAGCCCTCGGCCAGAAGGCCAAGCTGATGCACGAGAAGACCAACCCCGGCATAAAGACGGTGAGGCCGCTCAAGGACGGTGTGATTGCAGACTTCAACGCTGCGGAGATCATGATCCGCGGTTTCATCAAGCAGGTGAACAACAGGAAGCGTTCCCTGTTCAATCCCAATCTGAAGATTGTCGTAGGTATTCCTTCCGGAAGTACCGAAGTCGAAATAAGGGCCGTGCGTGACTCTTCCGAGCACGCCGGAGGACGTGACGTGTATCTCATCTACGAGCCTATGGCCGCCGCTCTCGGTATCGGTCTCGATGTGGAGGCTCCTAAAGGCAATATGGTCGTTGACATAGGCGGAGGCACTGCTGAAATCGCCGTGATTTCCCTCGGCGGCATCGTGCAGCAGGAAAGCATCAAGACTGCCGGCGACGAGTTTACGTCCGACATCCAGTATTATCTCCGCCAGCAGCACAATATCAAGGTCGGAGAAATCACGGCCGAGAAAATCAAGCTTGCGGTGGGAGCCGTTCTTCCTTATCTTGAGGAGGAGCCGGAGCCGTACATCGTGCGCGGACCTAACCTCATGACCGCGCATCCTGTCGAGGCCAAGATCACCTATGACGAGATAGCCCACTGTCTGGACAAGAGCGTCTCTAAAATCGAGACCTCGATCCTGTCCGTGCTCGAAAAGACTCCGCCGGAGCTCTATTCGGACATCGTCGAGAACGGTATCTATCTTTCCGGAGGCGGTGCCCTCCTGAGGGGTCTTGCCCAGAGATTTACGGAAAAGGTCAACATCAAGTTCCATGTTGCGGAGGACCCTCTCCGCGCAGTTGCCCGCGGTACCTGCATTGCGCTCAAGAATGCTGCAAACTATTCATTCCTGATGCGTTAGCCTGTATGCCGGGCCGTGGGAAAATAACGGGAGTCATCGTCAGTGTGGCAATCTTCATGGCTTTGGAGATTGCCGCATTGGGTATGCTGAAGGGCCGTGGCCCGATGCAAGGTTTCTTCATCTCGAAGGGCGCCCATTCCGTCATGTCTGTCCTTTGGGGAGGGGGAGAAAAGGTGCGCGGATACTTTACCCTGAGAAAGACCAACGAGGACCTTGCAAGGGAGAATTTCGAGCTGACCAGGGAGCTTTCCGCCTACCGCGCCATTGCCGAAAGGCTCAAGACCGACTCGCTCTGCCGTGTTTTCCCCGCTGCCGCCGGCTTTACATATATGCCTGCGGACATCGTGAAAATCAGCCGCAATACCCAGCACAACTACCTCATCATCGCCCAGGGCTCGGAAGACGGGGTAATCCCGCGTTCGGGAGTCATCACCCCCAGGGGCGTCGTGGGCATAGTCGATGAGGTCAGCCGCCACCATTCGTTCGTCATCTCGCTGATGAATTCGGGACTCAACGTCAGTGCCCGTCTCGGGAAGGAGGGTGCCGTGGGCCCGCTGTCGTGGGACGGGGTGTCCACCTCCGGTGCGTACCTGCGCGAAATCCCCCTCCAGTACCGCTTCGAACCGGGTGACACGGTCTATACCAGCGGTTTCTCATCCATTTTCCCGGCAGATATCCCGCTCGGAGTCACCGGGGAATCACGCATTGTCAACGGAGCCACCTACGAAATCAAGATCAGGCTTTTCCAGGATTTCAACTCCGTCCGTCACGCCATAATCGTCACCAATCCGGGGCTCGGTGAGATTGCCGGCCTCGAACAGGAAAAGGGAGGCAGCAAGCAATGAAACACAATTTCTTCATCCGGTATTTCCTCCTTCTCGCAGCACAGATCCTGCTGTGCGGCTATTTCCATCTGACGCCATACATAATGCTGAGCATTCTGCCGGCGATGGTGCTCTGCATCCCTACGCGCATCGGCACTCCGACCGCCATGGTCATTGCCTTTCTAAGTGCGCTTGCCGTGGATTTCCTTGCCGAAGGGCTGCCGGGCATAAATGCCCTTGCTCTTGTCCCTGTGGCATTCTGCCGCAAGACACTCTGCGGGCTCATTTTCGGCAGCGAGCTCCTTGTACGCGAAGACTCGTTCTCCATTGCCAAATACGGTGCCCTTAAGGTCATTTTTGCGATTTCGGTTGTGCAGGCACTGTTTCTCCTTGTCTATCTCTGGGCAGACGGGGGCGGGGCCAGACCGTTGGGCTTCAATCTCCTGAGGTTCGTCTGCTCATTGGCGGCGGGCGTACTCCTGTCCGTTCCGGTCACTCATGTTCTTTGTCCTGACGACAGATAGGGCCCATGAAGATTGAGAGGTCACATAAACTGCTCATAGGCCTTGTGGTGGTGGCAGCCGTGCTTCTGACGCGCCTGTTCACCATCCAGATTCTTGATGACAGCTACAAGATCGATGCGACCAACAATTCGATGGTCTATGACATCATCTACCCTACACGCGGAGTCATTTATGACCGCAACGGTGAGATAATCGTCGGAAACAAAGTCGCTTACGATATAATGGTCACCCCGAAGGAGGTGCAGCCGTTCGATACCCTGCTGCTTGCCGCCGTGCTGGACGTGCCGGTGGAGTCAATCCGCACAAAGATGGCCGAATACAGGAAAAACCGCCGCAAGATAGGCTACCAGACAATGGTGATGTTCAAGCAGCTGCCTTCGGAGACCTTTATGAAATTTGCGGAGGTCGAGTACAAGTTCCCGGGGTTCAAGGGGCAGGTGCGAAGCATCAGGGACTATCCGGTCAATGCCGGAGGCAACCTTCTCGGCTATGTCTCCGAGGTGGATGCAGCCTATCTCAAGAAGCATCCGGGCGAATACCGCTCCGGTGACTATGCCGGCAAGACGGGCATTGAGGCTGCGCGCGAAAAGGAGCTCAGGGGTGAAAAGGGATACCATATCTACCTGCGCAACTCCCACAACCAGATAGAATCACGCTACAGGGACGGGGAGTTTGACAAGGAGGCTGTCCCGGGCAATGACATCGTCACCACCATCGATGCCACCCTTCAGCAGTACGGCCAGGAGCTGATGCGCAACAAGGTAGGCAGCGTGGTGGCAATCGAGCCGTCCACAGGAGAAATACTCTCCCTCGTGTCAAGCCCCGGCATCGACGTGGAAATGCTCGCCGACATAGGCAAGCACTACGGCGAGATAATGAGCGACCCGTACAAGCCGATGTTCAACCGTGCGGTGCAGGCACCATACCCTCCCGGTTCGGTCTTCAAGCTGGTCAACGGGCTTATAGGCCTGCAGGAAGGGGTTCTGGAGCCATCCTACACCTATCCTTGCAGCATGGGCTACCATTTCGGAAAGCGCAAGCTCGGCTGCCACGCCCACCGTTCCCCGCTCAATCTCGAAGAGGCCATAATGATGTCGTGCAACGGCTATTTCTGCTATGTCCTGAAAAATACGCTCGAGAACAGGAGATATCCCGATGTGGAGTCCGCCTTTGACAGATGGCGCGAGTATGTGCTCAGCTTCGGATTCGGCCAGAAGCTCGGGAGCGACTTCCCTGCTGAGCTTGGGGGTACCATCCCGACCTCGGCCTATTATGACCGCATCTACGGCCGCGGAGGCTGGAAGTTCACGACCATCATTTCCCTGTCCATCGGGCAGGGCGAAATCGGTGTCACGCCCCTTCAGATTGCCAATCTCTGTGCCACCGTGGCCAACAGGGGCTATTACTACATCCCCCACATCGTCAAGGAATCCGAAGGCGTCAGCATCGACCCCAAATACAAGGAAAGGAAATATACCCTCGTGGATACCACCCAGTTCCACAAGGTCATCAACGGTATGTGGAGGGCCGTCAATTCCGGATACGGCTCGGGAGGAACGGCGAGCGTGGCTGCCGTGCCGGGGCTCGACATCTGCGGAAAGACCGGTACTGCCCAGAATCCCCGCGGTGCCGACAACTCGGTATTCATCTGCTTTGCCCCGCGCGAAAACCCGAAGATTGCCATTGCCGCATATCTCGAGAATGCCGGTTTTGGAGCCACCTGGGCTGCGCCGATAGCATCGCTCATGATAGAGAAATACCTCACGGGAGAAATCTCCGAAAGCCGCAAACCCCTCGAACAGAGAGTTCTGGAGGGCGATTTGATGTCACGCGTAAAAAAGGATTAGCACGTAATGGACGACAGGTTCAAAGGAAGAAGCATAAGGCAGTCGTTCGACTGGAAGCTGGTGGGAATCTACCTGGCCCTGGTCGTCATCGGCTGGCTCAACATCTATGCTGCCGTCCATTCGTCAGAGCCTTCAAGCATTTTCGATTTCAGCCTCAACTGCGGCAAGCAGTTCGTGTGGATATGCACAGCGCTGGTGCTGGCCGCCCTTATACTCTTTGTCATCCCTCCAAGACTGTGGGAAAGCACCTCGGTGCTCCTGTACTGCCTGGTGATAGTCCTTCTGGTCGCAGTCATATTCCTCGGTGTCGACATCAAGGGCTCGAGGTCCTGGTTTGCCATAGGTCCCGTGAGGTTCCAGCCCGCGGAAATCTCGAAAATCACCACGTCGCTGCTGCTTGCCAACATCCTCAGCAAGCCCAATTTCAGGATTACCAGGATGAAAGATTTCCTGCTTGCGGCAGCTGTCATTGCGGTCCCGATGCTCATCATTGTGGCGGAAAAGGAGACAGGCTCGGCGCTTGTCTATGTCGGATTTATCTTCATGCTGTACAGGGAAGGCCTCTCGGGGTGGTTCCTTGCGGCCATTGGCCTTGCCATACTCACGTTCATCCTTACCCTCACGGCATCGGCCTACACTTCCATACTTGTAATAATTGCCATAGTATCACTTGTGGTATATCTCGACAGAGGCAAATTCCTGCGCTGGCTGTGCACATTCGGCATCTATGTCTTCATCATGGCGATGCTGCCGGGGTGGTGGGCCGCCCTTCTGGAGAGACTCGTTCCGGGTGCCTCCCTCATAGGCCAGGCAGACCCGTGGGTGGAGCAGGCGATACTTTCCTCGTCGAAATGGGCCCCGCTGGCAAGGGTGAACCTGCTTTATGTGCTTCTGGCCACCGCCCTTCCCGCCATACCGTTCTTCCTCATCCGTTCCTACAGGGAGAGGAATTCCTTCATGGGCATGGCAGTCCCCACACTCATCGCCGGCGTACTGCTCGTCTTTTCCACCGAATACATATTCAACGACATACTCCAGGACCACCAGCGCAACCGTATCGAGGTGCTTCTCGGCCTGAAGGAAGACCCTTCCGGTGCCGGCTACAATGTCAACCAGAGCATGATTGCCATAGGCTCCGGCGGACTGACCGGCAAGGGCTATCTCCACGGTACCCAGACCACTTACGGATTTGTACCGGAGCAGAGCACCGACTTTATCTTCTGCACGGTGGGGGAGGAATGGGGCTTTGTCGGCTGCTTCGTGGTGATCCTGCTCTATGTACTTCTGATCTGGGGCATCATCGTCGATGCGGAACACTCGCGGCAGCATTTCACCCGCATCTACGGCTACTGCCTGGCAAGCTGCCTGTTCATGCACCTTTTCATCAACATAGGCATGACCATAGGCCTGATGCCGGTCATCGGTATCCCTTTGCCCCTGATGAGTTACGGAGGGTCGTCCCTGTGGACATTCACCATAATGATATTCATCTTCCTCGTCCTCGACCACGAAGAGAAGAAGTATTTCTAATAATGCTCCACTACATTTTCCTGACAGGTAATAACCAACAACAAATAATACGATTATGAAAAGAATTTTATTGACAGCAGCGGCTGCGGCAATGGCAGTTGCAGCATTTGCCCAGGTAAGGGTTTCGGTCAATGAAACCGCCAAGGACCAGCCGGTCATCCCTAAGGAAATCTACGGACAGTTTGCCGAGCATCTCGGAAGGTGCATCTATGACGGCATCTGGGTAGGTGAAGATTCGGACATCCCCAATATCGGAGGATACCGCAAGGACCTCTTCGAGGCTCTCAAGGACCTTCAGATTCCTGTTCTCCGCTGGCCGGGCGGATGCTTTGCCGACGAATACCACTGGAGGGACGGCATCGGTCCGCGTGAGAACCGTCCGCAGATGATCAACTCCAACTGGGGCGGAACCGTAGAGGACAACTCTTTCGGTACCCACGAGTTCCTCAACCTCTGCGAAATGCTCGGCACGGAGCCTTATATCTCCGGCAACGTGGGCTCCGGCACAGTCGAGGAGATTGCCAAGTGGGTTGAATATATGACTGCTGAAGGCGGCACACTCGCCGAGGAGCGCGCAAAGAACGGCCGCAAGGAGCCTTGGAAGGTGAAGTATTTCGGAGTCGGCAACGAAAGCTGGGGCTGCGGAGGCAATATGACTGCACAGTTCTATTCCGATATGTACAAGCGCTACGCCATCTATTGCCGCAATTACGACGGCAACCGTCTCTTCAAGATTGCCAGCGGAGCTTCGGACTACGACTACAACTGGACGAGGACGCTTATGAACAATGTGCGCAGCGACATCAGCGGTCTTTCTCTCCATTATTATACCGTAATGGACTGGAACGCAAAGGGTTCTGCTCTCTCCTTCGATGCCGCAAGCTACTATGACGTCATTGCCAAGGCCTGCGAGGTGGACATGGTCCTCCGCAACCACGAAGGCATTATGGACATCTACGACCCCCAGCGCAGGATTGCCCTCATCCTCGACGAATGGGGCACCTGGTTTGATGTGGAGCCTGGCACCAATCCTGGCCATCTCTACCAGCAGAACACCATGAGGGACGCAATGGTGGCCGCCCTCTCGCTCAACATCTTCCACAACCACACCCGGCGCCTCAAGATGGCCAATATCGCCCAGGTTGTCAATGTGCTTCAGGCAATGATTCTCACCCGTGGCAAGGAGATGGTCCTCACCCCGACCTACCACGTGTTCCATATGTACAGGGATTTCCAGGATGCTTCCTACGTACCTGTGCTCTATAATCCGTCCAATGAGGTTTCAGCCTCAGGAAGGGTTTATCCGGAGGTCAGCGTGAGCGCTGCAAGCAAGGACGGCAGCGTTGTGATTTCCCTTGTCAACACCTCCCTCGACGAGCCAAGGACCTTCGAGGTCTCCTTCGACAGCCTCAACCCTTCTTCCGTGACCGGGGAGATTCTCAATTCGAAGAACATCACCGACTACAATGACTTCGGACGCGGCAAGGACACCGTAAAACCTTCCGCCCTCAAGGGTATAAAGGTTAGCGGCAACACCGTGAAGGTCACCGTTCCGGCAGCCTCCATCGCCGTTCTCCACGCCAGATAGGACTTTCTTCCCGCTGCCGCCGTTTTAAGGTGGAATCCTGGCGGGACTGTAAACGCAACGGGGCTGACCTGACCGGTCAGCCCCGTTGCGTGTTCGATTGGAATGATGCTTATTTCCTGCGCAACAGCCGTTTCCCCAGCAAAGAGAAGCCTATGACGGCAAGCCTGTCAAACGGAATCAGTCTGGACACGGCTGAAAGACCGATCCTCACTGCGCGCGAGGGCTTAAACGCTTCCTTTACCGAGACTGCCTCTGCGCGGATAAGTTCTTCCTGGAGGTCCAGTCTCCTCTTGATTTTCGCCTGTGCCTTTTCAAGTTCAGTCAGCGAAGAAATTTTTCCGAAGCCTTTCATAACTATCCCTCCTCCGTCTCCCCGTCAAAGAAAATGCGTATGAACATACGGACGAAACTGTTGACAAACAGCTTGTCCCTCAGGCAGAAAATCACTGCGGCAATAATCGCGAAGATTCCGGCTGCAATGAATGCGCCGCCCGCATAACTGCCGATTGCCTTGCCGATCAGAATTATCAGACCGGCACCCAATGAAAGCAGTACAACGGACACGGCAAACAGTACAAGAATCAGTGATACCAGATGATTCATTGTAATCGAAAGACCCTTCACGCAGCGGAGTTTCACGTCGTCAATCCTGATGTCGGCGTATTCCTTCACGCTTGCCAGCAGGTCTTCCGCCGGTTTCGTGTACTTTTCCATCCTAATCGTCAATAGAGTACGCAGAGTTCTCTTCGATGCTTTCCTCAAGCTTCTCGATTTCCCTGGTTATCCTTTCCTTTGCGTCTTCCTTGAGGTCGTCCCCGTAGTCTGCGAGCGTCCTTTTCAGTTCGTTGATCCTGCGGCGTACATAGCGCGCCCTGACGTGAAGGTCGTGGGCGGCGTCAGCAGCTCCCTCAGCAATCTTTTCCCTTGTCTCCTCACCGCTTGCAGGTGCAAACAGGATTCCCAAAGTAAGGCCGGCGGCAGCTCCTGCCAGCAGGGCCAGAATTGATTTTCCTTCCATAATGATACTGTTTTGGTTAAAGTTATGAAAAATCCAGCAAAAAAGCAGCCAAACCATTGAAGATTCGGCTGCATTTCGTTTTTTTTCAGTCCAAAGCGGACTATTTGTTGAGTTCGTCTGCGCTCTTGATGAATCTGCTCAGTTCCTCGTCGGTGAGTTTCGGGTTCTGCATCTCCCCGGAGAAGTAGCTGTCGTAGGCGCTCATATCCACGAAGCCGTGTCCGCTGAGGTTGAAGAGAATCACCTTCTCCTCTCCGGTCTGCTTGCATTTGAGGGCCTCCTGTACGGTGGCTGCAATGGCGTGGCAGGATTCCGGTGCAGGGATGATGCCTTCGCTGCGGGCAAAGAGCACTCCGGCAGAGAATGAGTCAAGCTGCTCGATGTCAACAGCTTCCATAAGCCCGTCCTTCATCAGCTGAGAGAGGACTACACCTGCTCCGTGGTAGCGCAGGCCACCCGCGTGCAGGGATGCAGGCTTGAAGGTGTGTCCGAGGGTGTACATAGGCAGAAGCGGGGTCATGCCTGCCTCGTCGCCGAAGTCATACTCGAATTTGCCCTTGGTAAGCTTAGGGCAGGATGCAGGTTCAGCCGCGATGAAACGGGTCTTCTTGCCATCACGGATATTGTGGCGCATGAACGGGAATGCGATACCGCTGAAGTTGGAGCCGCCGCCGAAGCATCCGATTACAATGTCTGGATACTCTCCGGCAAGTGCCATCTGCTTCTCTGCTTCAAGACCTATGACTGTCTGATGCAGGCATACGTGGTTGAGAACTGAGCCGAGGCTGTATTTGCAGTTCGGCGTGTTGATTGCGAGCTCGATAGCCTCGGAGATTGCGCAGCCGAGGGAACCCTGGTCGTTTGGATTTTTCGTGATGATATCCTTGCCGGCACGGGTGGACATTGAAGGGGAAGGGGTGATTGCGGCACCGAAAGTCTGCATTATCGACCTTCTGTAAGGCTTCTGCTGGTAGCTGACCTTCACCATATACACTGCGCAGTCGATGCCGAATTTCTTGGTCGCATAGGAAAGGGAACCGCCCCACTGGCCTGCACCGGTCTCGGTGGTAAGGTTGGTGATACCCTGCTCCTTGGCGTAGTAAGCCTGGGCAAGTGCGGAATTGAGCTTGTGGGAGCCTGAAGGTGATACGCTCTCATTCTTGAAATATATGTGTGCCGGAGTTCCGAGAGCTTTCTCGAAATCATATGCACGCACAAGAGGTGTGCATCTGTAGGATGCGTACTGCTGGCGTACTTCTTCCGGAATCGGAATCCATTCGTCGGTGGTGTTGAGTTCCTGGTCGGCACTGGCCTTGCAGAAAATCGGATAGAGGTCTTCCGGTTTCAGCGGCTCGCGGGTTGCCGGATTGAGGATAGGAAGGGGCTTGTTGGGCATTACAGCCTGCATGTTGAACCAAGCCGTAGGGATTTCGCTCTCCGGGAGCAAGAATTTTTTGGGTTTCATACCGTCAAATTAAATTAGTTAATTTACCAAAAGTAAACGGATTGTCAATATAAAAATTCAGGCTGGCCTTGCAATGGGCCAGCCTGATAATCTATGTTATGATTACGTGCCTATATTATCCCATTTGCAATAAGAAAAGCATTTACTGCAACTGCGATGAAGGCAAGGACGATGATCGTGGAGACGATGACACCGATGACCTTGAGTCTCTTCATCCATATTGTGCTGCACCAGCCTACTGTCTGGAACATGCTCCAGAAGCCGTGGGTAAGGTGGAACCACACCGCCACGAACCAGACGATGTAGATAAGGAGAACCCACCATCGGCCGAAGGTGGCCTCGAGGAGCATGTACGGATTGGCAGCCTCGCCACCGGTCCATTCCTGAAGCTGCATGTCAGCCCAGAAGTGGGTGAGGTGGAAGAAGATGATGCCGAGGATGATGACTCCGAGCACGCACATGTTCTTGGATGACCATGAGTCGGTGGCAGCCTTGCTGGCTACCTCATAGCGCTTGTAGCCGCCACGTGCCTTGATATTGTACCAGGTAAGGTAGATACCGTAGGCGATATGGATGATGAAACCGGCGGCGAGGACAGGGACCATGATGGAAACGATCGGCAGTGCCATAAAGTCACAGCCGAGCTGGAACAGTCCGTCTTCAGCACCGAATTTGCCGGTGAATGTGTCAATTACAGAGAAAAAATTGATAGTACCGTGCAGGAGAAGGAAAACGATGAGGAATGCACCTGAAATCGCCTGAAGGAATTTCCTGCCTATTGAATAGTGGAATGCGTTAGCCATAAATTGTTGTTTGGTTTTTCAAATTCACTCTTGTCTTGCAAAGATAAAAGGTTTCTTGCAACATTCATAATATTTTTTTAATTTTGTTTCCGTTTGGCGCAAAAATATTTTAGAAACGCCAATCGGCATCTATATGTACAAGAGAGTTCTGCTCAAGCTCAGCGGTGAAAGTCTCGGCGGCCAGGAAGGCCGCGGGCTCGATAATGCAAGCCTGAAGGCCTATGCGGAAGAGATTGCTTCCGCGGCCAGGAAGGGCCTCCAGATTGCCATAGTCAACGGAGGCGGCAATATATTCAGGGGTCTCCAGGGAGTCGGACGCGGTTTCGACCGTGTGGACGGGGACAAGATGGGAATGCTCGCAACGACCATCAATTCCCTCGCCCTTTCGATGTTCATAAAGGCTGAAGGCGTGGATGCAAGGGTGTTCACCGCGACCCCGATGGAGCCTATAGCCAAATATTATATGAGGGACGATGTGACCGATTTCCTTGCAAGGGGCGGAGTGGCCCTGATTTCGGGAGGTACCGGCAACCCGTTCTTCACTACCGATTCCGGTGCTGCACTGAGGGCTCTTGAAATAGGCGCCGATGCCCTTCTGAAGGGTACCAGGGTGGACGGGGTCTATACCGCCGACCCTGAAAAGGACCCGTCGGCAGTCAAATTCGACGAGCTGACCTTCGACGAGGCCATCGAGAGGCATCTCAAGGTTATGGACCAGACTGCATATTCCCTGTGCAGCGAAGGCAATATGCCAATAATAGTATTCGACATGAACTGCAAGGGCAACCTTACCCGCCTTCTTTCCGGTGAAAAGGTCGGCACCCTTGTGCACAAATAAATAACACAACCAATCAACGCAATGTTACCCGAGAACGCAAAAAACATCGTGAATGCGGCTGACTCCAGGATGAAGGATGCAGTAGCGTTCCTTGAGGAAGATCTCAAAACCTACCGTGTCGGCAAGGCCAACCCTTCCGTATTCAACAATGTAGTGGTGGATTATTATGGAACCCCGACCCCAGTTCCCCAGGTCGCTTCCGTTACGGCGCCTGACGCAAAGACCCTTCTCATCCAGCCTTGGGAGAAGAGCATGATTGCAAAGATAGAGAAGGCGATCATGGATGCCAACATCGGCCTCACCCCGTCCAACAACGGCGAATCTATCCGCTGCGTCGTGCCTGCCCTCACCGAGGAAAGGCGCAAGGAGCTCATCAAGAAGGCCAAGGCTGCCGGCGAGAATGCAAAGGTGGTTGTGCGCAATGCACGCCGCGATGCCGTTGACCAGCTCAAGAAGGCCCAGAAGAGCGACGGACTCACCGAGGATGCCCAGAAAGAGGGCGAGGAGGAAGTCCAGAAGCTTACCGACAAGCACGTCAAGAACATTGACAACGTGATAGCCGCAAAGGAAAAGGACATCCTTACGGTCTAAAGCGCATTTCCTGCGGCTGCATGGCTGCGGGATAATGGAAAACAGGGGGTGCCAGTGCAATATGCCGGCACCCCGTATATAAAACGGACACAATGACAAAAAGAGTAGCAATCCAGGGCTTTTCCGGATGCTTCCACGAAGAGGCCGCGAGGCGTTTTTACAGTGAAGCCGGAGAGGAAACCCTGGAAACAGTTGAATGTGCGACGTTCGACGGGCTTTTCAAGGCCCTTGACGACGGTCGCGCAGATGCTGCCGTGATGGCAATCGAAAACACCACTTCCGGAGGACTCATCCCCAATTTCGAGCTTCTCCGAAAGTACCCGAGGAAAATCAAGGGAGAGGTCTATCTCCATATCCACCAGAACCTTATGGCAATGCCGGGGCAGACCGTCAATGACATCAAAGAGGTCAGGACCCACTATATGGCCATCAACCAGACACGAGAATTCTTCGAAAGGGAATGCCCGTGGATCCATCTGATTGAGAGCGAGGACACTGCAAAAAGTGCAGCCGACATAGCCAAGGATGGCGTAATGGGAGTCGGTGCCGTGGCATCCGCCGTGGCGGCCCAGCGGTTCGGGCTTGAAATCCTCCGTCCCGAGATCGAGACCTTCAAGACCAACTTCACGAGGTTCCTCATCCTCGACGACAGCATCAATCCGGACAAGGCCGCAATCGACAAGGCCTCGCTCTGCTTCACCCTTCCGCACAAGCCGGGTTCCCTTGCACACATCCTTACCATCCTGTCTTTCTACGACATGAATCTCACCAGGATCCAGTCGCTCCCGATTCCGGGCAGGAAATGGCAGTACTTTTTTTATATAGACATTAAGTTCGAAAGCTATGAAAGGTACAACCAGGCCCTTTCGGCAGTCAGGCCTCTCATAGACGATTTGAGGATATTAGGAGAATATATTTCAGCATTATGATAATCAGACCAGCACACAGGACAGAATCTGTCCGCGAGTATTTCTTCTCCATCAAGAACAGGGAGATGGCAAAACTCAATGCGGAAAGGGCACAGAAAGGCCTCGACCCAATCATCAATCTCGGAATCGGCGCCCCGGACGGCATGCCGCCGGCAGCCGCAATCAAGGCACTCCAGCAGTCTGCCGAGCTTCCGGACAGCCACAAGTATCAGAGCTACAGCGGTCTTCCGGCTCTCAAGGAAGCATTTGCAGCGTGGTACAAGCGCTACTATGGGGTTACCCTCGACCCGGTGACCGAAATCCAGCCGCTCATGGGCTCGAAGGAGGGTATCCTCATCATCTTCCTCACCTTCATCAATGAAGGCGACAAGGTGCTCATCCCGGACCCGAGCTATCCTACCTACACCTCCGCCGCAGAAATCGTCGGAGCCGACGTCATCAAATACGACCTCCTTCCGGAGAACAACTGGTGGCCGGACATCGACGCCCTCGAAAAGATGGACCTCACCGGCGTCAAGATGATGTGGACCAACTATCCGGGAATGCCTACCGGGGCAAAGGCAACCCCTGAGCTCTACCAGAGGCTCGTGGATTTCGCCCTCAGGCACAACATCCTCCTTGTCAATGACAACCCTTACAGCTTCATTCTCAACGACCAGCCTCTTTCAATGCTTGCCGCAGAGGGAGCAAAGGAGTGCGTGGTAGAGATGAACTCGCTGAGCAAGGCCCACAATATGTCCGGATGGCGTGTGGGACTCGTTGCGGGTGCTGCCGACTACATCACGGAAATCCTCAAGGTCAAGAGCCAGATGGACTCCGGTACCTTCAAGCCTGTGCAGATTGCCGCCATTGCAGCCCTCGAGCAGGGTCCTGAATGGTTTGAGCAGCTCAATGCCGAATACCGCCGCCGCCGCGAGGCCGCCTGCAACCTTATGGAGCTCATCGGTGCGGAGTGCAACCACGATTCCGCCGGCCTGTTCGTATGGGGCAGGGTGAAGCCTGACAACAGGTTCCTCGTTGCCGGCCGTGACGAAGACAAGACACTCGGAGAACGCCTCTCCAACCGTTTCCTCTATGATGCCGGCGTGTTCATCACCCCGGGATTCATCTTCGGACACAACGGAGAGAACTATATCCGCGCCTCCCTGTGCGCAAAGGCTGAAGTCCTTGAAAAGGCAGCCGCCAAGATAAAGAATCTGCTTTAGTAAATGATTGTCGGAATCATAGGACTCGGCCTCATCGGAGGATCCATGGCCATAGACCTCAAAAGGCGTGGCTTTGCACAGACTGTCCTCGGAGTGGAGTCTGAGCCGGTCAATGCCGCTGCGGCCGAAAAAATCGGGCTGGTGGACGAAGTAGTCACCATTGAAGACTGTGTGCGCAGGAGCGACATAATCGTGATCGCGATACCTGTCGGTGCGGCCGTAGGGATGCTCCAGAGCGTCCTGGACATGTTCAGGGACAACGGCTGGACGGACAAGACCGTCATCGACACCTGCTCCACCAAGGCCAGCATTGTGCGCAGCGTGCGTTACCATCCTATGAGGAAAAGGTATGTGGCCACCCATCCTATGGCCGGAACCGAATACTCCGGTCCGTGGGCGGCTGTCCCCAACCTTTTCGACGGGAGGGCGTGCATCTTTGCCGACTCCGAGGAGAGCGACAGGGCCGCGCTGGCGGGGATTGAGAAGCTTTATGACGCCCTCAACATGCGCCCGACCTATATGAATGCGGAGAGCCACGATGTCCACACTGCATATGTGTCCCATATCTCCCACATCACCTCGTTCGCCCTCGCGCTGACGGTGCTTGACAAGGAGAAGGACGAAAAGCATATCTTCGACCTTGCCTCCGGAGGTTTTTCATCGACCGTGAGGCTTGCCAAGAGCAATGCCGATATGTGGGTGCCGATTTTTTCGCAGAACCGTGACAATGTGCTCAAGGTGCTTGACACCTATATCGAAAAAATCGGGGAGTTCCGCCAGGCAATCGAGGACTATGATTCGGACCGTACAAGGGAATTGATAGAACAGGCAAACAAAATCAAGAAAATCATCAGATAATTATGGCAAATCTGGAATGTACCCCGGTATCGGAGTGGGGATTCTTCACATTACCTCGTCCGATGGTAATTGCAGGGCCATGCAGCGCAGAGACCGAGGAGCAGGTATTGGAAACGGCCAAGGGTCTCAGGGAGCTCGGAATCAATGTGTTCCGTGCAGGCATATGGAAGCCCCGCACCCATCCCGGATGCTTTGAAGGCATAGGTGTCCCGGGCCTGAAATGGCTTCAGCGGGTAAAGAAGGAGACCGGAATGAAGGTTGCCACCGAGGTGGCAAGCGAGAGGCATGTCTTTGAATGTCTCAAATACGGCGTGGATATGGTATGGCTCGGTGCCCGCACCACTGCCAATCCTTTCCTCGTGCAGGAGATTGCCGATGCACTCAAGGATACCGACATCCCTGTGCTCGTCAAGAATCCGGTCAATCCGGACCTCGACCTGTGGATAGGTGCCCTGGAGCGCCTCAACCGCGCCGGCATCAAAAAGCTCGGTGTCATCCACCGCGGATTCTCCTCCTCGCAGAAGATCATCTACCGCAACGATCCGGGCTGGAAGATTGCAATCGAGCTCAGGACCCGTTTTCCGGAGATTCCATTCTTTGCTGACCCGAGCCATATGGGCGGTTCGCGTGACTATGTCCTCGAGCTTTCGCAGAGGGCTCTCGACCTTGGCCTTGACGGACTTATGGTCGAGTCACACTGCAACCCTTCGTGTGCGCTGAGCGACTCGAAGCAGCAGCTCACCCCGGCTGAAATCAAGGACCTCCTCTCAAGGATTGTGGTAAGGGAAACCGATTCCGACAGCCTCGAGTACAAAGAGGGAATCGACCATCTCCGTGCCCAGATCGACGTCATTGACGACAACCTTCTCTATATCCTCCAGTCGCGTATGAACATCAGCCGCAAGATCGGTGAATACAAGAGGGACCACAATATCGCCATTCTCCAGACTGCGCGCTGGGATGAGGTTCTCGACGGGATGGTGAAAAACGGCAGGAAGTACGGACTGGCCGAGGATTTCGTGAAGGCGGTGTTCAACGCTATCCACGAGGTGTCGGTTCAGGCCCAGAATGAAATTCTTGAAGCTTCCCAGAAAGCGAAGCTCTGAAAACAGCCTCTTCCTCCTCGCTGAGGAAGGCGACTTTTATAGGTACCTGGAACAGTCTCTCCTTGAGCTGTCCGGGTATTTTTTTGCAGTCCAGCAATCTCTGGCAGTCCTTTTCGGTCGTGGCAACCACTGCGGTGGGGTTCAGGGTGGATGCCGCCAGAATGTGGGCTATGTCGAATCTGTTGTATTTGTGGTGGTCGGAGAACCTGAACCTCCTCACAATCTGATACTTGTCGCTGAGGAACCGGCGCAGCGGAGTGTCCTTTGCAATGCCGGAGAACAGGACCATTTTCTTGGAATAGATGTAGCGCGGGTCTCCCTCTTCCCTGAACACAGGCTTCAGGTCGCAGTAGTGGATGTATGAAAAGAACACCTTGACTTTCCTGCCGCTGCTGAAATGTCCCTCGCAGGTCTGAGGGTCCCAGCCGCTTATGCCCATGCCGTTGAGCCACGATGTCTTCTCCCAGTTCTCAAGGTATGCCGGGCATTTTGTCGCAATGATGATGTCGGCTTTTTCAATCCTTTCGGGAAGGTCGCGCAGGCGTCCCAGCGGGAGGAGCATATCCTTGCTGACCGGACGGTTCCAGTCCACGAGGATGATGTTCATGAAGGCATTGAGGGCCCTGTGCTGGAAGGCGTCGTCGAGGACTATGAGGTCTGCAGGGGGGAGGGTCTTGTTGGCGCATTTGCGGGCTTTTCTGTCAGTTGCCAGAAGCTCCGGATGGCAGAGGAAAGTGCATCCCTCGATCCTGTTGCGGTCCACGGCAACCGTCACCTGCGGAAAATTCTTCTTTATCTGCAGCGGCTCGTCCCCGTAGAAGGACGCGCTTCCGTCAATGCTGACCTGCTGGAAGCCTCCGCTCTTGCGCTTGTGACCCCTCGAAAGGACGGCCACATTCTTTTCCCTCCATTCCGGAAGCTCACTCAAAGTATTGAGAATCATCTCAGTATGGGGAGTCTTTCCTGTGCCTCCGGCCGTGATGTTGCCGATACAGATGGTAGGGACCTCGGCGGAACTGCTCTTCCACACGCCCTTGTCGTAGAGAGCATGTCTTGCCTTGAGCGTGAGCCAATATGGAGCGAGGAGGTATTTGTCCAGCATATCCGGCAAAGATAGCAATAATTATTTTGTTGTCCTATGGTAGCTTATCAGCCCGTCCAGCGGTTCCTTTTCAATTATCCCGGTTTTCATGCCGAATTCTCCTGCCACGGCTGCAAGCTGCCCGCGGAATACATAGGCAACGGAGCCGGTACAGTTGAGCTCCATGGAGCGCCAGCCCCCGTATCGGCAGACCATGCCGTTGAAAAAAGCCCTGAACGAATCCTTCACCAGGTTGCTGAAGTACGGGTCGCCCCCGATGTTCTCTCCGACAAACCTGCAAAGCGACGCGCAGAACCTGTTGGGGTGGGGCAGGCGGTAGATCCTCTCTATGATGCCGTCTCTGTCAAGGCCGATGGCTTTCCCGGCCGCAATCCTCACATTTTCAGGCATATTCCCGCGCAGATAGTCGCAGATCAGACGTTTGCCGATATATGCCCCGCTGCCCTCATCGCCGAGGATGAAGCCCATGCAATCGACGTGCTGCGAGATGCCGGTCCCGTCGTAGATGCAGGTATTGGCCCCTGTCCCGAGGATTGCCGCAAAGCCGGCATTGTGTCCGAGCAGTGCCCTTGCAGCGCCGAGAAGGTCGCTTCCGCACCATATCGAGGCGGCGGGAAACACTTTGCCCAGGGCCCCGGTGACTGCTCCGGAGTTGCCTTTGCCGATGCCGGCGCAGTAGAAATGTATCTCGGAGACCTCTTCCCGGCGCACCTTTTCCGGGATGCTCCCTCCGATGCTGCGGACCATCTCCCCGGCATCCGTAAAATTGGGGTTGCACCCTTCTCCGGAGAATCTCAGGACATCATCTCCGCATATGGCGGCCCACGAAGTCTTGGTCGCCCCGCTGTCGGCAATCAGTATCATTTTGTTGTTATTTTTGCAAAATTAAACAGAATTGCGTTACTTTACAATCTTCAATTGTCAACTTACGGAACAAACTAGCAACCAATACAAAAGTATGAAACATCTGCTTATGAAGGCGGCATCCGCATTGATTGCAATCGCCGCCCTTGTGCCCGCAAAGGCACAGGAAAACCATGTCACCACCCCGAACTATGACCTTGCGGAAAGGTTCTCTTCGAAAAGGGTCGGCAATATGGTATTCTCCACATCCGTGCGTCCAAACTGGTTCAGAAGCGGAGACCGGTTCTGGTACAGCTGGCGCACCTCCGAAGGCACTGCCTACTATATCGTCAATCCGGCCGCAGGTACAAAGACGCCGGTCTTCGACCTCGAAAAGCTTGCGATGCAGATTACAGAGATCACCAAAGACCCGTTTGACGCCAAACATCCCGGCATCGACGGACTCCGTCTGAAGGACGACAATACTTTCGCTTTCGAGGTGCGTACATCCATCGACTCCACATTCCATTTCACCTATGACATCGCTTCGCGCAAGCTCACCGTCGTGGAAAAGGAGGAAGAGAAGATCTATCCTGACTGGGCCTGCGTTTCCCCTGACGGCACGATGGGTGTCTATGTCAAGAACCACAACCTTTTCGTGATGGACTCGACCTCGCTGCGCAAGGCGGTCAAGGACGAAAAGGACTCCACAATAGTGGAAAGGCAGCTTACATTTGACGGGACTTACGACAAGGCCTGGGGAGCCAACAACTATTCCGGCGACACTGAAAGGGACTCCACCGCAAGGCATTTTGCCGAATTGGTATGGTCTCCGGACTCGAAGCGTTTCGCAACCCTCCTCTGGGACCTTTCCCCGCTCAAGGAGCTTTGGGTGATCAACTCCCTCTCGTCTCCGCGTCCGGAGCTCGAGACCTACAAATACCAGATGCCTAACGAACCCGGTGCAAAGGGTGAACTCCATATATTCACGGTGGCAGACGGCACATCACGTATCGTGAAGACATCCGCCTACAAGGACCAGGACCTCTTCCTCTACAATGCACGCACCACCATCCCGGAGAGCTACAACAAATTCTGGAGCAGCAAATGGATGGGCGATGAGAACGGCTTCTATGTGGGCAGGCTCAGCCGCGACCTCAAGAGATACGATCTCTGCTATGTCCCTGTCAATGCCGACTCGCTCAAAGTGGTAGTGCACGAGGAAATGAACACCTACGTGGAATACCGCAACCCATATTTCATAAAGAACGGAAAGCAGTTCATCCACTGGTCCGAGCGCAACGGCTGGGCCAACCTCTATCTCTACAATGCTGACGGAACCCTCGTGCGCAACCTCACGGAAGGCGCATTCCATGTGGAGGATGTCATCTCCGTCAATGAGGCTGCCGGCTATGTGCTCTTCAGCGCCTGCGGCATCCAGAAGGGCGAGAATCCTTACCAGATGCATACCTACAAGGTGTCCCTCGGCGGAGGCGCCATCACCAAGCTGGATATGGACGATATGGATGTCCACTCTTCGTCTGACGACAACGGCCGCTGGTTCGTGGCCAACTATTCAAGGGTTGACGCCAAGCCTGCCGTAGCCCTCTACGATGCAGTGAAGGGCCGCAAGATCCTCGACCTCGAGGAAGCCGACTTCAGCCTTCTCTTCGCCGCCGGATACAAGTTCCCGGAGAGATTCAAGGTCAAGGCCGCAGACGGAGTCACCGACCTCTACGGCGCAATGTACAAGCCGTTTGACTTTGACAGCACAAAGGTCTATCCTGTAGCTGACTATGTATATCCGGGCCCTCAGGTGGAGGCTGTCAACATCTCCTGGAGCAGGGGATTCTGCCGCACCGACCGTCTTGCCCAGATAGGTTTCATCGTAGTCACCGTCGGCAACCGCGGAGGCCATCCGAACCGCTCGAAATGGTATCACAACTACGGCTACGGCAATCTCCGCGACTATGGCCTCGAGGACCAGAAATATGCAATCCAGCAGCTTTGCGAGCGCCACAGCTATATGGATATCAACAGGGTGGGCATCCACGGCCACAGCGGCGGCGGATTCATGTCCACGGCAGCCCTCCTGACCTATCCCGACTTCTTCAAGGTGGCTGTCTCCTGCTCAGGCAACCATGACAACACCATCTACAACCGCTGGTGGAGCGAACAGCACCACGGCATCCAGGAGAAGGTTGTCGAGGGTGACACCACATTCATTTACAGCATCCACACCAACCAGGAGCTCGTCCGCAATCTCAAGGGCCATCTTATGCTTGTGACCGGAGACATCGACGACAACGTCCATCCTGCCAACACAATCCGTGTCATCGATGCCCTCATCAGGGCCAACAAGAGGTTCGATTTCGTCCTTCTCCCTGGCCAGAGGCACGCCTACAGCGATATGGACGACTATTTCTTCTGGAAACTGGCCGACTTCTATTCCGAGTGGCTTATGGGACAGAGCCGCAGGGGAGAGGTTGATATCAAAGGCCTCAACAACTATTGATCATGACAATCGGCACCCTTGACCTCGGTCCGCAGCCTGTGCTTCTGGCACCTATGGAGGACGTCACCGACGCATCCTTCAGGGTTTTGTGCCGGGAGCAGGGTGCCGATATGGTCTATACCGAATTTGTCCCTTCTGACGGACTCATCCGTGATGCCGCCAAGGCCATCGCCAAGATGAAAATCTGCGATGGGGAGGCCCCGGCGGCCATCCAGATTTACGGCAACGACCCCCAGGCAATGGTGGAGGCGGCCAGGATGGCTGACCACGCCGACGAAATCGCCGGAGGAAGGGGCTGCGACATAATCGACATCAATTTCGGCTGCCCCGTGAGCAAAATCGCGGGGCGCGGAGCCGGAAGCGGCATGATGAAGGACCCCGACAAGATGGTCCTCATAACGGAAATGGTCGTCAAGGCCGTGCGCAAGCCCGTCACCGTCAAGACGCGCCTCGGCTGGGATGACAGCTCCAAAATCATAGTCGGTCTTGCCGAAAGGCTCCAGGATGCCGGCATAAGCGCCCTGACAATCCACGGCAGGACACGCTGCCAGATGTACAAGGGCGAGGCTGACTGGACCCTCATCGGGGAGGTCAAGTCCAATCCCCGTATGCACATCCCCATAATCGGCAACGGTGACATCACTTCCCCGCAGAAGGCGCGGGAGGCATTTGACCGCTACGGGGTGGATGCCATAATGGTCGGAAGGGCCTCCTTCGGCCATCCGTGGATTTTCCGTGAGATCAAGCATTATCTTGCCACGGGAGAGGAACTTCCTTCCCTTGCCGTATCGGAAAGGGTGGCCCTTGCAAAGCGCCAGCTCACCCTCTCGCTTGCCCTCAAGGGCCCTGTGACCGGAGTGCTGGAAATGAGAAGGCACCTGAGCTGCTATTTCAAAGGTCTTCCGGATTTCAAGGACACACGCATCAGGCTCGTAACTGAAAAGGACCCCGACGCACTTTTCGCCCTTCTTGATCAGGTGGACGAAAAATGGGGCACCAGCGGCGCCCCATGTGAAGATACCAATGTCTATGGAGTATAGGAGAGGCGTTTAGCCGGCCTCTCCCGGGTTTTATTTCACATCTATAATCATCTTTTCGCTCTTCAGGCCCGGACTGTCGATCCTGACAGTGATTCTGCCATTGCCTGTAGGTCTTACAATCGCACTGCAAAGGCCGTTGAACGCCTTCTGGCTGTCTGACTTGAACGGCACCAGGCTTGTCGGGTCACCGGCATCGGCAGCCACAAATTTTCCTGCACCTTCGACGGTGATTTTCAGGTCATTGCAGGCTGTCGGCACCATCCGTCCCTTCTTGTCGGCCACCTTTATGTCAATATATATAAGGTCTCCCTTTTTGTATTTGACGGTATGCCTGTTGCTCCTGAACAGTCCGAAGAAACACTTCCTGCCGCTGTTGCGGACCCTCCTGTCTCCTCCGAACTCCCCGCCAGGGCCGCTTCCGAGCTCTGCTGCAGCCATCACTTTGGCAGGTTCTCCGGTTGTGGCCACCTTGTCGCGGGCCCATTCCTTACCGTCTTTGTAGGCAATGACCTCCACGGTGCCAGGCTCATAGACGACATCGTCCCACCTAAGCCTGTATTCCTTGTCTCCCAGGACTTTGCGCCCCATGCTCCTGCCGTTTACAAACAGCTCTGCACTGTCTCCGGATGTATAGACCATTACCGGGGTGATCTCTCCTTCACGTCCCTTCCAGTTCCAGTGCGGCAGAATGTGCGCCATAGGAAGGTCCTTCCTCCATCTTGCCTGGTAGAGCCAGTACCTGTCCTTCGGGAATCCGGCAAGGTCGATGATGCCGAAATAGGAACTTCTTGAAGGTACTGCTACAGAGCCTTTCTCCGCAAGCTCCTTCTCTGCCGCTGCGCGGGCGGCCTCGTCGTGGAAATTGGTCAGGATAGTGAGGTCGCTGTTGTACGGGGTAGGCTCGCCGATATAGTCGAAGCCTGTCCATACGAATTCGCCGGCGATTTCCGGGTTCTCGTCCTGTGCGCGGAACTCGGTGTCCGGGGTCTGTGACCACGGGCAGGCATACAGGTCATATGAGCTTACATGGAAATCCGCGCGGCCCTCGAGCGGCTCTTCGCTCACAGGGAAACAGTAGAAACCCCTTGAACTGATGGTAGATGCGGTCTCGCTTCCGAGCACCGGCCTGCCGGGGTTGGCTTCTATGAACTTGCGGTAGAGATGAGGCTTGTAATTGAAACCATACACGTCAACGGTGTTGCGGAAATCCTGTTCGCTTGCCCACGGATTGTCGCTGCCGATGGTGGTGAGCCTTGTCGGGTCCTCCTCATGACAGATGTCCGAAAGCCTGTAGGCGATGTGGTATTTGTCAGGATAGCCCTGCTCGCCGACCTCGTTGCCTATGCTCCATAGGATTACGCTCGGATGGTTGCGGTCGCGCCTTATCATTGCCCTGAGGTCCTTCTCGGCCCATTCGTCGAAGAGGGTCGCATATCCGTTGGGCTTCTTCGGCACTGTCCAGGTGTCCGTAAGCTCGTCCATCACCACGAATCCGAGGCTGTCGCAAAGGTCGAGAAGCTCAGGTGCCGGAGGGTTGTGGGCAGTGCGTATGCCGTTGCAGCCCATCTCCTTGAGCATATTGAGCCTGCGTACCCAGGCGGAGGTGTTCCAGGCTGCACCGAGGGCTCCGGCGTCGTGGTGGAGGCACACTCCCTTTATGAATGTGCGTTCCCCGTTGAGATAGAAGCCGTCCCCGCGGAATCCGATCTCCCGTATTCCGAAACGGGTGCGCAGGCTGTCGGTGCTGCCGCCGGCCTCCAGGGAGCTTACCATCGTATAGAGATTCGGCTCGTCGGGACTCCAGAGCGAAGGGTTCTCCACCTCAATCACCTGGGTGACCTCCATGCCGTCTTTCACGGCTTCAATCCTGAGCTGTGCCGGAGTGCCAATGGTGACTTCCTTGCCGCTTGTCGGGTCCTTCCTTATGATGGTGGACGTGAGAAGGCCGGCAGGGCAGTCCTCCAGGGCATTGCGCAGGGTGGTGCTCACGGTGACCAGGGCCTTGCCCCCGCTGACGGAGGAGGTGATGCGCGTCCCCCAGTGTCCTATGCCCACAGGGTCGGCCCTGACAAGCCACACGTTGCGGTACAGTCCCGCCCCCGGATACCATCGGCTCGATTCGGGCTTGTTGTCTATGTCGAATGTGATGCAGTTGCCGCCTTCGCGCAGGTATGGCGTGACGTCAAGCCTGAAGGAAGCATACCCGTAGGGCCACTCGCCGACGAATCTGTCGTTGCAATACACTCTGGCGTTGCTCATTGCACCGTCAACCTCGAGGAAAAATCTTTTCCCTTCGAGCATATCGGGGGTGAGAATGAAATCTTTCCAATACTTTGCCAGTCCCCACCATCCGAGCTTTCCGCTCTCTCCAGGGTAACTGATGTCAAAAGCCCCTTCTGTGCCCCAATCGTGCGGAAGGTCCACTTCCGGAGCCCTGTCCACGGCACCGCGGTCCATCTTGTATCTCAATTCGAGTTCTTCCCTGTCCTGATTGTGGATAAAGAACCAGCTGTGGCCGAAATCTTCTCTTCCGGAAGGCTGTGCGGCGAGGGAAAGCGTCATAATGGACGCCGCCGCGATTGCAATGAGGCGTTTCGTGTTCATTATTATAGGGGTTTGGTAAAACAGGACCTTTCGGGCCCGCAGATTTCAAAGATAGGCAAATTCATCTTTTTTTCCTAAAAAGATTTAACTGCCCTGTATCGAAAAATGAAGCAGGTTTTGTTGATAAATGTGTTGATAAATAAATTTTTATGCGTATATTTGCAGTCCCCCAAATTGGGGCGTAACATAAATAATAGATTTTTAATCATTTATGCCAACAATTCAACAATTAGTCCGCAAGGGACGCGAGACCATTGCTGTGAAGAGCAAGTCCCGCGCACTGGATGCGTGCCCTCAGAAGAGGGGTGTGTGCGTACGTGTGTACACAACTACACCTAAGAAACCTAACTCAGCAATGCGTAAGGTTGCCCGTGTACGTCTCACCAACTCCAAAGAGGTCAATGCTTACATCCCTGGTGAGGGCCACAACCTCCAGGAGCACTCAATCGTGCTCGTACGTGGAGGTCGTGTAAAGGACCTTCCGGGTGTACGTTACCACATCCTTAGAGGAGCTTTGGATACCGCCGGCGTAGAAGGCAGGACTCAGTCCCGCTCTCTTTACGGTGCCAAGAGGCCAAAGAAATCTAAGAAGTAATTTTTGTTTTAATTTCACCTTAATTTTCCAACAATGAGAAAATCGAAGCCTAGAAAGAGGATTCTACTTCCTGATCCGAAGTTTCACGACGTAAATGTAACCCGTTTCGTGAACAATCTTATGTTGCAGGGGAAGAAGAGTATCGCGTATTCTATTTTTTACGATGCCATTGACATGGTAGGCGAGAAGATGAAAGATTCTGACAAGGCTCCTCTAGATATTTGGAGGAAGGCTCTCGAGAACGTGACCCCTCAGGTCGAGGTAAAGTCACGCCGCGTCGGCGGAGCCAACTTCCAGGTGCCTACTGAGTTGAGACCGGAGAGGAAGATTTCAGTGTCAATGAAGAATATGATACTCTACGCCCGCAAGCGTTCCGGCCACTCAATGGCAGAAAAACTTTGTGCAGAGATTATCGCTGCATACAACAACGAAGGCGGTGCATTCAAACGCAAGGAGGATATGCACAAAATGGCTGAAGCCAACAAGGCTTTTGCTCACTTCCGTTTCTAATTGATTTCGTCGAATGGCTAAAAGAGATCTTAAATTCACCAGGAATATCGGTATCATGGCCCACATTGATGCCGGTAAGACAACAACATCGGAACGTATTCTGTTCTACACCGGCAAGACCCACCGTATCGGTGAGGTTCACGACGGTGCTGCCACAATGGACTGGATGGTCCAGGAGCAGGAGCGCGGTATCACCATTACCTCCGCAGCTACCACTGCATTCTGGCATTACAACGGAGACGTATATCAGATCAACCTTATCGATACTCCTGGCCACGTTGACTTCACTGTCGAGGTTGAGCGTTCGCTCCGAGTTCTCGACGGTACCGTAGCTACATTCTGTGCGGTAGGCCGCGTCCAGCCTCAGTCCGAGACCGTATGGCGCCAGGCCGACAAATACGGTGTTCCGAAGATCGCTTATGTGAACAAGATGGACCGTGTGGGTGCCGATTTCCTTGCCTGCGTCGAGGAGATCCATACCAAGCTCGGTGCTAATGCCGTTCCGATCTGCCTCCCTATCGGCTCAGAGGACAAGTTCAAGGGCATTGTTGACCTTCTCTCAAGGAAGGCATATGTCTATGACACCTCTGACAATCTCGTAAACTATGAGCTTCAGGACGTTCCTGAAAACATGGTTGACGAGGTCGAAAGATGGAGGGACAAACTCATAGAGGCTGCAGCCGAATGTGACGAGGCCCTTATGGAGAAGTACTTCGAGTCCCCTGACTCGCTCACCGAGGAAGAGGTGATCGCTGCTCTCCGCAAAGGTACCATCGCAATGCAGATTATCCCTGCCTGCTGCGGTTCTTCATTCAAGAACAAAGGTGTCCAGTTCCTTCTCGACGCCGTCATGCGTTATCTCCCGTCCCCTCTCGACAAGGGCAACACCGTCGGCACCGTTCCGGGAACCGACGAGGAGACCTTCCGCAAGCCTGAGGCTACAGAGCCGTTCAGCGCCCTTGTGTTCAAGATTGCCACCGACCCGTTCGTAGGCCGTCTCGCATTCATGAGGGTTTATTCCGGAAGGGTTGACGCCGGCTCTTATGTCCACAACACCCGTACGGGCAAGAAGGAAAGAATCGCACGTCTGTACCAGATGCACTCCAACCACCAGAACCCTATCGAGTTCGTTGAGGCCGGTGACATCTGCGCAGCTGTCGGATTCAAGGACCTCCGTACCGGAGACACCATCTGCGACGAGGCACATCCTATTGCACTCGAGTCAATGGAATTCCCTGATCCTGTGATCGGAATCGCCGTTGAGCCTAAGACCCAGGGCGACCTTGACAAGCTCGGAATCGCTCTCGGCAAGCTCGCAGAGGAGGACCCTACGTTTACAGTCAAGTCAGACCACGAAACCGGTCAGACCGTCATCAGCGGTATGGGCGAGCTTCACCTTGACATCATCGTTGACCGTCTCCGTCGCGAGTTCGGCGTCGAGATCAACCAGGGTGCGCCTCAGGTCAACTACAAGGAGACCATCACCAAGCCTGTACAGCATCGTGAAGTATTCAAGAAGCAGTCCGGAGGACGCGGTAAGTTTGCAGACATCATCGTTGAGATCGGTCCTGCAGACGAAGGCGCAACAGGCCTCCAGTTCGAGAACGTTGTCAAGGGCGGCAACATCCCTAAGGAATTCGTTCCTGCAGTACAGAAGGGATTCGAGTCAGCCATGGCAAACGGTGTGCTCGCAGGATATGAGGTTCCGTCAATGAAGGTGACCCTCATCGACGGCAGCTTCCACCCTGTGGATTCCGACCAGCTCTCATTCGAGCTTGCTGCAAGGATGGCATTCCGTCACGCTTGCCCTAAGGCAGGTCCTGTGCTTCTCGAGCCTATCATGAATCTTGAAGTCGTTACTCCGGAAGAGTATATGGGAGACATCGTCGGTGACCTCAACCGCCGCCGCGGACAGATCAATGCGATGGATTCGACCGCCAACGGCGCAAGGATCGTACGCGCATTCGTTCCGCTCGCCGAGCAGTTCGGTTATGTGACCATCCTCCGTACCCTTTCTTCGGGACGTGCAACAAGCACCATGAGTTTTGACCACTATGCGGAAGTTCCTGCTAATCTCGCTAAGGACATTATCGAGAAGAGCGGCTACAAAGCAGATGACGACGAATAATTGTTAACATTTGAAGAAGTATTGATATGAGTCAGAAAATCAGAATTAAACTCAAATCATTCGATCATATGCTGCTTGACAAGTCAGCAAAGAAGATTGCCGAAACAGTGGCTTCTACCGGTGCAAAGGTTTGCGGTCCTATTCCGCTTCCTACCAACAAGAAGATCTTCACTGTGAACCGCTCCACCTTCGTCAACAAGAAATCCCGCGAGCAGTTTGAGCTCAACTCCTACTGCCGTCTTCTTGACATCAACGAGTCCAACGCAAAGACTGTTGATGCCCTGATGAAGCTCGAGCTGCCTTCAGGCGTCGAGGTCGAAATCAAAGTCTGAGATATCAGAGCAACATAGGCGGGACGCAAAGTCCCGCACTCAGGTCCCATAGCTCAGTTGGTTAGAGCAACTGACTCATAATCAGTGGGTCACAGGTTCAAGCCCTGTTGGGACCACAGAAGACATCCGCTCCGTCGGATGTCTTTTTTTTGCCTTGAAAGGCTATTAATGGCCGATTTTTCTTATATTAGCAGTTTGGAAAAATATTTTCTGAAGTCATATGGCCGAAACACCGATAATTGCCGTACAGCTCAACATCGAACCTGACCGTACCGACAGTCAGGTGGATGCCTATTTCCACGCGGTAGGGCAGTGCGGCCTGTCGCATTGCAGGATTGTAGTGCACGAAGAATACTGTCATGAGGGCGGCTTCGGCATATATGACACGGCATTCCTTTCGGCAGGGAAGCATTCCGTCAGGATTATTCTTTCCATTTCGGGACAGAAGGATTTCTACCTTTCGGTTGTAAGGCATTTTGCCTCCAGTCCGCATCTTCTTGCCTGGGAATACAGGGACGGAGACTGCGACTATGATTCCATAAAGGCAATCGACCCGGACCATGAAATCATCGTCACCGGGAAAAGCCTTACGGATTTTGCCAAGGATTCCCCGAAAGATGCCCTTGGTGTGTCGGTAATGCCCGGGCTGGATTACGGGTGGTTCCCGCGCCGCAGGATCGGCAAGGCAGTAGCGGCATTCTGTGACATGGCATCCTCCGCAGCCGGCGACAAGCCTTTCTGGGTGACCGAGCTTCAGGGCGGAAGCAATATCTACAGCGGGGAACATTGTTTCACTCCGACGCTGCACGAGATTTCCCAGTGGATCTGGACTGCAATAGGAGCAGGAGCAAAAGGTATCATAATCAAGTCATTGAACTCTCCCGAAGACGAACTGCTGGCGGGGGAGATGAGCCTTCTCAATCTTCAGGGACGTATGACACCGAGGGCTGAAGAGGTTGCCTCGATTGCCCGGACGATTTCGCAGCGTCCCGAGCTTTTCGCCGCGGCCACTCCCGTAAAGTCTCCCGTGACTGTCATTTACACAAGGGAGTCCCTGATGGCGGAAAAGATGCTGTGCCGCACCGGAAGCTTCGACCCTGACTATGAAATGAGGTATGAAGGTGCCGTGGTCAAGTCTTTCGTGGCAGCCTATGAACTTATCTCTGACATGGGCGTCATCCCGGACCTCAGGGAGATTTCCGAATATGACTGGGACATCGCCGATGCGAGAGGCCGTTGCGTGGTATTTGCAGGCCAGATTTCAGTACCTACAGGCTATTATCCGCGTATTGCCGGTTTTGTCAAGAGGGGTGGATTCGTGTTTGTCGAGGGACTCAGCTTCTGCTTCGATGAGCATATGAACTCGGTATTCAGCCGCGAATTTCCTCTTGCCAATGTCTTCGGAGGATATGTGGAGGAGTACAACTGCAGGCCGGGCTGCTACAAGGTCAGGATAGGAAAGCACAAACTGTGGACACAGCTCTTTGCCGGATATGTCCACAACGAAGCCTCCGGCGAGAGCCTGAGGATGCTGCGCAACAAATACGGCAGGGGAAGGGTGTTGTGGATTCCGTCGGCAATTGCATTCGGTGCAGCCGCTTCCGAACACCGCAAACTCATCACCTCTTTCCTGAAGAAGGAGCTTGAAGGCATAATGGAAGGCCTTCCGTTGGTATTTTCCAGGCGCCGTTATGCCGTGACAATGCACCAGATGCAGACCCCGGAAGGACTTATGACCATAGTCAGCAACAATAGCGCGCACCGCAAGCGCGTGAAATTTCCAGGCAATAAACGGGTGTCATCAATGGTCTATATGAATTATTACCACGACCACCCGGCAAAGGCAAGAAACAGAAAGATAAAACTGCGCACGGGACAGACTGCGGTAGTCCTGTGGAAGGATAAGGAACAGTAATGGAACTGCACAAGATAAAACTGAAGGAAACATTCCCTTTTGAGGCGGGAGGCAGCATTGAGGGGCTTGAAATTGCATATCATTGTTCGGAAGGAGGTTACCACGGGCAGAAAGTGGTGTGGATTTGCCATGCGCTTACGGCCAACAGCGACCCGTCGGACTGGTGGTCATCCCTTGTGGGGAAAGGCAGGCTCATAGACACGGAAAAGTATTTCGTGGTCTGCGTCAATATGCTCGGGTCATGCTACGGGTCCTCCGGCCCGTCATCGGTCAATCCCCTTACCGGGGAACCGTACTATTTTGATTTCCCGAGGGTTACGGTACGCGATATCGTCAAGGCAATCAATATCGTGAGGGAATCTCTCGGCATTGCCAAAATCGACTTCCTGATAGGTTCCAGCATCGGGGGCTTCCAGGCCATAGAGCTTGCCATCAGCAGTCCCGATGTTGTGGAAAATGCCGTGTTCATGGCTACACTTTCAAGGGTAACTCCTTGGCTTACAGGTTTTGAGGAGTCGCAGAGAATGGCTCTTGAGGCCGACCCGACTTTCCGCGAATGCGCAAGCCTCGAAGGGGGCAGGGAGGGGCTCAAGTGTGCAAGGTCCATCGCCCTGCTTTCATACAGGTGCGATGCCGGCTACAATGTGCGCCAGTTCGAAACGGACGATGACACCGTTTTCGCCGACAGGGCCGCTTCATACCAGAGGTACCAGGGAAAGAAACTTGCCGACAGGTTTGATGCATATTCCTATTGGTATCTTTCCTATGGGGTTGACAGCCAGAATGTGGGCCGTGGCCGCGGGGGCGAGGAGAAGGCACTTTCAATGATAAAGTGCAGGACGACGGTCATCGGAATCGACACCGATGTCATTTTCCCGGCGAAGGACATGGAGGTGATGGCCGGAAAGATCCCGGGAGCAAGTTACCACGAGATCAGCTCCCTTTTCGGACACGATGGATTCCTTCTTGAAAATGAGCAGATTACCGAGCTGTTTACTCCGATTCTTGAAAAATTATAAACGAACTTACACAATATGCAGGTACTTAAATTCGGAGGCACGTCTGTAGCGAGTGCCGAAAGTATGTCCCAATGTGCGGAAATCATCGCCGGGGCCGTATCGCGCGACAGGACGATTGTCGTCGTGTCTGCGGTCAGCGGGTTTACCGATGCGCTGATCAGGGTAGGCCATCTTGCGGCAGACCGTAACGAGACCTACAAGGAAATCCTCGACTCCTTCCAGGCCCGTCACCACGAGATCATCCGCGAACTTCTTCCGGTTGAAAAGCACGAGGAGGTGACCGAGATGTGCGACGAAATCTTCGATTCGCTCCTGAGCATTTCCCACGGAGTCTATCTTCTCGGAGAGCTCAGCCCGACCAGCCTCGATGCCATCCAGGGTTGCGGGGAGCTCATCTCCAGCCGGATCCTTGCCACCAAGCTCGCCAGCCGCGGAATCGCCACCAAATGGATTGATTCAAGGGAGATTATCCGTGTCCACAGCGAGGCGGGAAAGGAGACAGTCGATTTCCAGAAGACGTATGCGGCAGTCCAGAACATGATAGAGACCAACCCTATCACATCCCTCTTCGTGGTGCCGGGATTCATTGCCGCCGACGAAAAGGGGCGTATGGTCACCCTCGGACGCGGAGGCTCGGACTACACCGCATCCCTCTTTGCCGTCGGAAGCAAGTCCAGGGCCCTCGAGACATGGAAGGACGTCCCGGGCATGATGACCGCCGACCCGAAAATAGTGCCGTCATCCACCCTCATCAAGCATATCTCCTACCGTGCCGCGCTCGAGCTTTCCCACTTCGGGGCAAAGGTGATCTATCCGCCTACCATCCAGCCTGTCGTGGCCGAAAGAATCCCGATTTATGTAAAATGCACCTTCAACCCTGACGGGGAAGGCACCATCATAGAACAGAACCCTCCGAGAAGCCGCGGCAACATCATCGGCATCTCCAACTCCGACAACATTGCCCTCCTCTCCCTCGAGGGAAGCGGGATGGTCGGCGTGCCCGGATTCTCCTACCGCCTTTTCCGCACGCTCAGCGAGAATGACATCAGCATCATCCTCATCACACAGGCCTCATCGGTCAATACGATGTGTGTAGCCGTGTCCGAAAAGGACGCCGAGAAGGCCAGGGAAGCCGCAGACAGATGTTTCGCATATGAAATCTCCCTCGGCAAGCTCAACCCGCTGAAGGTCGAGACCGGCTACTCCATCGTCTGCCTTGTCGGTGACGACATCTTCGGCCAGAGGGGGACCACAGGACGCATGATGGCCGCACTCGGACGCCGCAGCATTGCCGTACGCGCTGTCGCACAGGGCTCCTCCGAGAGGAACATATCCGTCATCGTGGCCTCCGAAGATGCCCACGCGGCAATCAGATATATCCACAAGGAGTTTTTCGAGACATCCAAGTACAAGGACATCAACCTCTTCGTTGCCGGATACGGCACCGTGGGCAAAGCATTTCTCGACATCCTCGCCAAAAACCGCGAATCCATTGCCGAGCGTACCGGAAAACGCCTCCACCTTGCCGGCATTTCCAACAGCAGGAAGTATGTCATCGACAAGGAAGGCCTCAGCCTGCAGGACATTGAGGGCCAGCTTGCAAAGGGCAAATCCGCAGCCGACGAAGCATTCTTTGAGGAGCTCGCCAAGATTTCGCTTCAGAACTCCGTCTTTGTGGACTGCACGGCAAGCTCCGACATTTCATACAAATACCTCAACCTCTTCGAGAGAGGCTATTCGGTTGTCGCAAGCAACAAAATCACCTTTGCAGCACCTTACAGACAGTACGAGATGCTCAAGAAGGCTGCCGTTGACAACCGTGTATCCCTCAAATACGAGACAACGGTCGGCGCCGCACTCCCGATTCTCGAATCCATCTCGCGCAGCGTCAACTCCGGCGACGAAATCCTGAAAATAGAGGCCGTGCTCTCCGGCACAATGAACTACATCTTCAGTACATACGCGGGAGGCACCGACGGAAAGACATTTGCCGATGTGGTGCGCTATGCCCAGAAGGCCGGATATTCCGAGCCTGACCCGCGTCTTGACCTGAGCGGCCGTGACGTGCTGCGCAAGCTCCTGATTCTCAGCCGCGAGGCCGGAGTGCCGCTTGATGAGGCCGATGTGCGCATAACCCCTGTCCTCGGGCCGGACTTCTTCACCGGAAAGGTGCCGGAGTTCTTCTCGAAGCTCGACAGCAGCGAAGAACAGTTTGCGTCCTCCTACAGGGAGGCGGCCGACAAAGGCTTGAGACAGAGATTCATAGCGACCCTCGAAAAGACTCCGGAAGGCTATGTCGCATCCATGGCGCTCAAGGCCGTAGGCCCTGAGCATCCGCTCTACAATCTCTGCGGGACCGACAATGCCGCCATCATCACCTCCTCCTTCTACCCTTCTCCTCTTGTGGTGCAGGGAGCCGGAGCCGGGGCATACCAGACGGCAAGCGGTGTGCTCAATGACATACTCATGTAATCTTACGCAAATGCGGAACTCAACAAATGACATTAAAATATGAAAGTAGCAGTAGTGGGTGTCACAGGACTTGTAGGCACCAGAATGATTGAAGTTCTCGAGGAAAGGAACTTCCCTGTAACAGAGTTTTTCCCTGTAGCTTCCGAGCGTTCCGTCGGAAAGAAAGTCACCTTCCGCGGCCGTGAGTACACCGTCATCAGCGCAGACGAGGCGATTGCCGCAAAACCGGACCTTGCAGTGTTCAGCGCTGGCGGCGGCCCTTCAAAGGAGCTTGCCCCGCGTTTCGCAGCTGTCGGATGCCGCGTCGTGGACAACTCCTCCTGCTGGAGAATGGACCCGACCAAAAAGCTTGTGGTCCCGGAAATCAACGCCGATGTCCTCACTGCTGATGACTATATCATAGCGAACCCCAACTGTTCCACAATCCAGATGCTCCTCCCTCTTGCGCCTCTCCACGCAAAATACCGCATCAGGAGGATTGTCGTCTCCACATACCAGTCTGTCACCGGCTCCGGCAACAAGGCCGTGGCGCAGATGCAGGCCGAGCGCGCAGGACAGTCCTGGGGTGAGTACAAGGCATATTATCCTTATCCTATCGACGAAAATGTAATCCCTCATATCGATGTCTTCACCGAGAACGGCTACACCAAGGAGGAGATGAAGATGGTCAACGAGACCCACAAGATCCTTCGTGACGACACTATCGGCGTAAGCGCAACCACGGCGCGCGTGCCTGTGCTCGGCGGCCACTCCGAATCCGTCAACCTCGAGTTTGAGAAGGAATTCGAACTCGAAGACATCCGCGCAATCTGGGAAAACACCCCGGGAGTTACCGTCCAGGACGACACCGCCAACAATGTATATCCGATGCCGCTGTATTCCCTCGGACACGACGATGTGTTCGTAGGCCGTCTCAGAAGGGACTTTTCCGTACAGAACGGCATCAATTTCTGGTGTGTCTCCGACAACATCCGCAAAGGTGCAGCAACCAATGCAATACAGATAGCCGAGGTGCTTCTGCAGAAGGGATTCCTGCCTTCCGAATAAAAAGCATCAAAAAAAGATTTTTGTATTTGTTGCACTTTTTTGGTATCTTTGGGAATAATGTGCGGAAATACGTCCTCCGCAGAATTTATAGAAGCCATGAAACGAGTTACAATCCGCGATGTCGCGCGTGAAGCAGGTGTTTCCGTTACGCTTGTTTCTTTCGTTATGAATGCCAAAAGAGGCGAAGACGGAAAACTTGACTGCCCGGTCAACCAGGACACTGCAAAAAGGGTACTTGAAGTAGCCAGGAGGCTCGGTTTCAGGAGAAATCTCTCCGCCGCATCCCTCAGGAGCGGCAAATCCAACACCATTGCGGTGATTCCCAATGACATTTCCAACAAGTTCTTTGCCGGTATTTCCAGGAATATCGAGGAAGAGGCCATCAAATACGGCTACACGGTCTTCTTTGCAAGCTCCGAAGAGAATGCCGACCGTCTGTCCGATGTGATGGACGCCGTGCTTGCACACAATGTGGACGGAATCATCGTGGCCCCTTGTACGGGAGGCGAAGCTGCTATCCGCAAGGCTCTCGACGCAATGGTCCCGGTGGTCCTTCTCGACCGTGATATGGACCTCGGTACGGAGGAAAGTGTCGGAAAGGTTCTTCTCAACGACGTGATGGCAGGACGTATGGCCACGCAGCAGATGATTGATGCGGGCTGCCGCAACATAGAGATGATATCATATTCTCTCGGCATCTCGAGCCTCGCACAGAGGGAAAAGGGCTACCGCGAGACTATGGAGAGCAACGGCCTGGCAGACAGGGTCAATGTCTATTATACCGATTACGGCAAGGTCGGCGACGTGGAGCAGTTCATAAAGGACGCCCTCTCGCGCGGGGCTGACGGCCTGTTCCTTCCTACCTATTCGCTTTCCGCCCAGGTGCTCTCCGCGATGAAGAATCTCGGGCTCAGGACTCCTGAGGACCTTGCGATTGTAGGTTTTGACGAGAGCGACATCTACAGCCTGTTTGCAACGACCATTACCCATATCGTCCAGCCTCTCAAGGCTCTGGGTGAAAAATCAGTCGATGTGCTCGTGTCCATGATCCAGGGGAAGGGAGCGGAAAGCATCGTCCTCAATCCGGAACTTGTGCCTGGAGGTTCAACACATGCAAAATGACAAGTCAGAGTGTGTCCGCCGGGCGTGACACACTCTTTTTTTATAAGGTCCCTGTCTGCGCCATATGCTGTTTCCAGGGGTATATGGCCTTTCGGGAGATACCCTTGCAATGTACATTATTTTTTGAAATATGAGACTGATAATCAGAAACAACGCAGCCGAAGGCTCCCTGTGGGCAGCCCATTACATCGCTTCCAAGATCAACGAGAAGGCTGCAAGGACATCCGAGCCGTTCGTGCTCGGACTGTGTACGGGTTCTACACCTATCGAAACCTACGCCGAACTCATCAGGATGGTCCGTGACGGGGAAGTGTCGTTCAAAAACGTCATTTCCTTCAACATGGACGAGTATGTCGGCCTTCCTGAAAGCCATCCGGAGAGTTACCATTCCTTCATGCACAGGTATCTCTTCGACCACATCGACGAGCCTGCGGAGAATATCCACATCCTCAACGGCAATGCCGCCGACACTGAGGCCGAATGTGCAGCCTATGAGGCCGCAATCGAAAAGGCCGGTGGTTTTGACCTCTTCCTCGGCGGTGTCGGTGAAGACGGCCACATCGCATTCAACGAGCCGTTCTCCTCTCTTTCATCCCGCACAAGGGTTGTCACCCTTACCCGTGACACCCGTGAAGTCAATTCCCGTTTCTTTGACAATGATTACGAAAAGGTGCCCAAGCAGGCGCTGACCGTCGGCGTGGCCACCGTGCTCGGAAGCCGCGAGGTGGTGATTCTCGCATTCGGAAGCAAGAAAGCCCGTGCCGTGAGGGATGCCGTGGAAGGTCCTGTATCGCATTATTGCACCCTTTCCGGCCTTCAGAACCACGAATTCGGCACGATCGTGTGCGACGAACTGTCTGTTGGCGAGCTCAAAGTCAATTCCTACAGATATTTCAAGGCTGTGGAAGAAGCAGAGCGATAATTTGCTATATTTGCATACTAAAAGATAATCTTCAGAATCATATAACTATTTCATATGGCAAACGTAGAAGAACTTAAAAGAATCTCTTCCCAGGTGAGAAGGGATATCGTCAGAATGGTTGCCCTGTCACAGTCCGGCCATCCGGGCGGATCCCTGAGCAGTGCAGATATTCTGACCGCGCTTTATTTCAATGTAATGAAACAGGATCCTGCAACCTGGACCCGTGACGGAAAGGGACAGGATATGTTCATCCTTTCTGCAGGACACCTTACCCCTGTTTATTATTCCGTTCTCGGCAGGGCCGGCTATTTCCCGGTATCGGAGCTCGCCACCTTCCGCCAGTACGGTTCCCGTCTTCAGGGACATCCGTCAATCCGCAAGGGACTTCCGGGCATCTTCCAGGCATCCGGTTCCCTCGGACAGGGTCTCTCCGCAGCAGCCGGTCTCGCCCTCGGCAAGAAGCTCGACGGTGAGGACAATTTCGTCTATACCCTCTGCGGCGACGGTGAAAGCGAGGAAGGACAGATCTGGGAGGCAGGTATGTTCGCCGTTTACCACAAGCTTGACAATCTCATTGCATTCACCGACTGGAACGGCCAGCAGATCGACGGTACGGTTGCTTCCGTGGCAGGTGAAGGCGACCTCGAGGAGAAATGGAAGGCATTCGGATGGAACGTTATCATCGCTGACGGCCACTGCATGAAGGACATCCTCAGGGCATTCGGAGAGGCAAAGGCCAACAAGGGTACCGGCAAGCCGACAATGATTCTCTTCAGGACCGATATGGGCCACGGAGTTGATTTCATGGCAGGCACCTGCAAATGGCACGGAAAGGCTCCTTCAATGGAACAGTGCGAACAGGCTATGACCCAGCTTGAGGAGACATTGGGTGATTTTTAATCGGAGAAAGAGTTATGAAAAAATACATCGACACAGGTAAAAAGGACACCCGCAGCGGTTTCGGTGCTGGTCTCCACGAGGCAGGAAAGGCTGATTCAAGGGTAGTTGCCCTCACCGCCGACCTCAAAGGCTCCCTCAAAATGGATGATTTCGCAAAGGATTTTCCTGAGCGTTTCATCCAGTGCGGTATCGCAGAATCAAATATGGTAGGTGCTGCTGCAGGACTTGCCATTACCGGAAAGATTCCGTTCATCGGCTCTTTCGCAGAGTTTGTCACCGGCCGTGTTTACGACCAGGTACGCCAGGAAGTGGCTTACGGCAAGACCAATGTCAAGATTGCTTCCTCACACGCCGGAATCACCCTCGGAGAGGATGGTGCAACCCATCAGACCATGGAGGATATCGCACTTATGCGTGCCCTTCCGGACATGGTGGTCATCAATCCTTGCGACTACAACCAGACAAAGGCTGCCACCATCGCTGCTGCAAAGTATGACGGCCCTGTTTATCTTCGCTTCGGCCGTCCTTCAGTTCCGAACTTCACTCCTGCCGACGAGCCGTTCGAAATCGGAAAGGCCTATGTGATGAATGAAGGAAAGGACGTGACCATCTTCGCTACCGGCCATCTCGTATGGGAATCCCTCAGCGCAGCAGAGGCCCTCGAGGCTGAAGGCATCAGCGCAGAGGTCATCGACATCGCCACCATCAAACCTCTTGACGAGGCTGCAGTAATCGCTTCTGCACGCAAGACAGGCGCTGTAGTATGCGCAGAGGAGCACAATGTGTGCGGAGGTCTCGGCGAGCTCGTCGCAGGCGTTCTTGCACTCAACTGCCCTACTCCTGTAGAGTTCATCAACGGTGGAGACCGCTTCGGCCAGACAGGTACCCCTAAGGTGCTCATGGAGGCCTATGGACTTGATGCAGCACATATTGCAGAGGCTGCCAAGAAGGCTATCTCACGCAAATAGTATAATTCCATAATATCAGTTTCAATCAGCCCGGAAGGCCGCGAAAAGTGCTTTTTGGGCTGATTTTTGTTGTTCCGGACGCTGTGACCGACAAGGAAATCATAGCTCTCTACAGGGAGGGCGGCACGGAAGAGGCTTTCAATGCCATAGTGAAGAACTATGGTGAAAGGCTCTATTACCATGTGCGTACCATCCTGGACTCGCATGAAGATACGGATGACCTCCTCCAGGAGGTGTTCGTGAAGGTCTGGCAGTCACTCCCTTCATTCAGAGGAGATTCGGGGCTGTTCACATGGATCTACCGCATTGCCACCAACGAGTCCCTCAATTTCCTGAGGAGAAAGAGAGTGCGTGCCGCCCTTATGTTCAAGAGCATTTCCGGGGAAGATGAGGGAAAAATCGGGGATGACCCTTATTTCAATGCATCGGAGGCGGAACGCAAGCTGATGATGTGTCTGCGCAAACTGCCCCACAAGCAGCGTATTGTGTTTTCTCTGCGCTATTTCGAAGACCTCGGCTATGACGAGATTTCCAAGATAACGGACACCTCCGTCGGTTCTCTGAAGGCCTCATACCATATCGCCGCAGAAAAAATCAAATCGGAATTGGAAGGAAATTTTTAACTTTATGGCCGGAAAGGTGTCTAAAGAGATGATGGACAACAGAAAACAGATACAGCAGAGGATATTCAGGGCTCCGGAAGGATATTTCGAAGGCCTTGAAAAGCGTCTTTCCGCCATTCCTGCCTCCTGCCGGGAGGAAAGGGTGACCGTGTGGACGCGTGTATCTCCGTATCTTGCGCTTGCGGCTTCGTTTGTGGCCATCGTCCTTTGTGCTACCGTCATTCTGAAAAAGACGGCGGGAGTCCCTGCGGAAGAGGATGACATTGACTATATCGCTTTCAGGTATCTGATTCCCGAGACGGCTCCCTACTCTATCTATGACGAGTCCCTTATAGAGGATGAGTCGTCATCTTTGGAAAATGTTGTAGATTATCTTATCGATTCGGGCGTTTCGCTCGCCCAAATCGGCTATTTGGCAGAAAATTATGAATAGTATCATCAGGATTGCAGTCTCTGCACTTGCAGCATTGACGTTTGCCGCTGCCGGCTTTTCGCAGAATGGGCCGCAGCAGTGCCCGAAAGAGCAGCCGGGATTCCAGAACACCGGTTCGCAAAAGGGAAAAAAGGATTGGAAGGAGACCATGAAGGCGGAAAAAATCGCCTTCCTCACTTCCGAAATGGGCCTTACATCACAGGAGGCGGAAGTGTTCTGGCCGTTGTACAATGAGGCTGAGGAATATCATTTCAAGTCGATGGACGCGGTGATGGAGGCTTACAGAAATCTGGAGGCGGCCGTTGCTGCAAAGGAGCCGGAGCAGAAGGTTTCCGCCGCCCTCGAAGCCTATCTCAGGGCTGTCAGGGAATCCAATAACATTGATTCTGAATATGTTGCCAGGTACAAGAAGGTCATTTCCACGGAAAAGGTGGCCAAGTTGTTTATCGCGGAGGAAAAGTTCCGCAGGCAGCAGATTTCGCGTTTCCACAGGGGGGATGCTCCCAAAAATAGGCCTTAGGCCCAAAGGTAGAAGTCTTTCATAAGGTCGGTGTACTCTTCGGTGTACCGGCCTTTTTCCTGTATTGTGAGTGCTTCTTCCGCCGGCAGAGCCGCCCTGTTGAAGGAAAACTCTGCGATTATCCTCATTGGTGCCTTGTGCGGGACGGTGCGGACCCTGATTATCCTGAAAGGGTGCAGACCGCAGGTCCTTGCTGTGCGCAGCAGGTCTTTTTCGCAGTCGGAGGGAAGGATGACGGAGAGTCTTCCGGAGGCGGAAAGGTGTGTGGAGGCGTATTCGAGCAGTGTCCTGTAAGAAAGGGGAGCGTCTTGCCGGAGCTCTTCTTCGCGGGAAGCCGAGTGCCTGGCGGTGTTCTTCCTGGGGTCGGGGTTGGGCAGCGACGCGTCGTAGAAGGGTGGATTGGAGACTATCAGGTCGAATGTGCCGCTGACGGACTGCAGGGGGAGGTTGTCCGCGCTGAGGATGCCCGCCCAGGGGGATGCGGAGAAATTGGCGGCTGCCTCTTCGGCGGACGGGAGATCGATGTCGATTCCGAGGATGCTCCTGGAGTGTTGTGTCTGCAGGGAAGAATAGCGCTGGGCGAGCATCAGGGCTATTGTGCCGGTGCCGGTGCCCGCATCGAGGATGCAGGTATCGTTGCCGCCTATGGTCGCACAGGCTCCGAGCAGGACACCGTCGGTCCCCACCTTCATCGCGCTGCGCTCGTTGCGGACGGAAAAATGCTTGAATCTGAAAATGTTGTCTCCCATATTACAGGCCATTTTCCACAAAGAGCCCGTCTCTCATAAACAGGGTCCTGTCGCACATTTCGGCAAGGGAAGGGTCGTGTGTCACAATGACGATTGTCTGCCCCGTGCGGTCGCGCAGGTCGAAAAACAGCTGGTGGATGTCTTTTTTCGTGACGCTGTCGAGGTTGCCGGACGGCTCATCGGCAAACAGGACTGCCGGATTGTTGACGAGTGCGCGCGCGATTGCCACTCTCTGGGCCTCTCCTCCAGAAAGCTCTGACGGCTTGTGGCCCATCCTTTCCCGAAGGCCCATTGTCTCCAAAAGCTTTTCGGCTGCGCTGCGGGCATCTCTGGTGCTCCTGTGCCCGATCAGGGCCGGGATCATCACATTTTCAAGGGCCGAAAACTCCGGAAGGAGGTGGTGCGCCTGGAAGACAAATCCTATTCTCCTGTTGCGGAAGCTGCTGAGGGCGTTGCCGCCGAGAGAGAGGACGTCGGTGCCGTCGATGGCGAGTGAGCCTGCGTCGGGGGTTGACAGGGTGCCGAGTATCTGCAAAAGGGTGGATTTTCCCGCTCCGGACGCTCCCATTATCGAGACCACTTCCGATTTGCGTACTTCGATGTCGATTCCTTTCAGCACTTTCAGATTGCCGAAGCTCTTTTCAATTCCTTTTGCCTGTATTATCATAGCCGTCAATGATTTTTTCATGGACCTCTGCCGGAGAATGTCCCGTCCCAAAATTACCACATTTTTGCCGATCTTCAAAGATGCCGCCATTGTCCTGATACTCCCGGGCAAGAATAATGGAAAAAATTTTGCAAATCAGAAAAACGTTTGTATCTTTGCAATCCCAAACGGTAGAGAAAATGCTGTTGGGGCCTTGGAGCTGGAGCTCAAGGTTAGTGTATCGGGGTGTGGCGCAGTTGGCTAGCGCATCTGGTTTGGGACCAGAGGGTCCTGTGTTCGAGTCACAGTACCCCGACAAAATAAAGACCGGCCGTAGGGTCGGTCTTTATTTTGTTGTAGTACCTCTCAATCCTGGTCCACTATCGTGTACAACCTCTTTCAGGGGCAGCCGCCTGCACTGCTTTCCGGCGGGCGTCTCCGCTATTCGATTTATTCGTTTTTCAAACACAAAGAGACGGAATCCCTTTAAACATGGCGGTACTGATAAGGGTGACTGGAGGCCTGGGCCGGCAGTCACCCTTGCTGTTAGTATGTATTATAGGGTTAACAGTTGCTTCTGATCCGTTATCCGACAACCCAGACAAGTACGTGTCCGGCGAAAACCATATAGGAAAGGTCAAACTCTTCCTCGTAGCCGTCCTTGTGGATGAAGGTAGCCTCAAGCTCGCCTTCCCCCCTCGGATGGAAGCGCTCCACCTCAATCTGCTCCGAGAAATTCACATTATAGACCGAAACCCTCTTGAAAATGGCCTCCTTGGCGCACCAGTAAATGGCCAGCTGCTCATTTTTGCGGTCGTCGTCGATGTCCTCAATCTCGTCTTCGGAAAGGGCCTTCTTCTCCACGGCGGAGAAATCCCTGTCCAGCGACTCCATATCGATGCCCACATCCTCCTCGTCGTGAAGAATCACCGCCACGAAATCCTTTGTATGCGTGATGCTGATGTTGGTCACCATATTTTCGAGGTAAGGCTTGCCGTTGTCGTGATGGCTCAGATAGACTTTGTCCTCGAAGAGCTCGTTGAGAAGGGCGCGGACTGCAAGCTTCTGCTTGCGCAGGGCCTCACTGCGTATGAAGGATATCTCCTCCATCTCATCGGCAGGAGTCGCGCTGAGGTTGACCAGCTCTTCTTCTGTTTCGGTGATCTGCCAAACGGCAATCGTAGCTTCGTTTTCCAGTTTCTCTTTTAGATAAAGTGCCATAAAAGCTATTATACTGATTATGAATTATATGGGCCTAAATTTCCGATAAATGACAAACCTGTCCGTGACGAAAAGCCATAGACAACGGAACAACCTTCCGGATTGTTTTCACCCGAATCTGAAATGATGAGATATGATTCCGGAAACACTTGCAAGGGCGGGTCTTCAGAACCGAGACCTGCGAAATTGCCTTGTTCGAAATTTATTGGACTGGGAGGCTCCATATACAAGTGTCAAAATTTTCGATGCAAATATAGTAATTTTTTGAATAATAAAGCGTCATTTCCCTCCGCTGTCTTTATTTTTGCATCCGGACGGGTTTTTTACATCACTAAAATGCTTATCTTTGTGGCGGATTTGGAAATACCAAACGCATTAAATTTTAATTCATAATAAATTATGGGATTTTTGACAAATGACAAGCTGGTCATCGTCGGTGCTGCCGGTATGATCGGTTCAAACATGGCCCAGACCGCCATGATGCTCAAACTTACTCCAAACATCTGCCTTTATGATGTTTACGAGCCTGGTCTTATGGGTGTTGCCGCAGAGATGGATCACTGCGGTTTCGAAGGCTTCAACCTCACAGCCACCACAAATGTGGAGGAGGCTCTCACAGGTGCAAAGTACATCATCTCTTCAGGCGGTTTCCCACGCAAGGAGGGCATGACCCGCGAAGACCTTCTCAAGGGCAACTGCCAGATCGCCGAGGACTTCGGCAAGAATGTCAAGAAGTATTGCCCTGACGTAAAGCACGTTGTGGTTATCTTCAACCCTGCTGACCTCACCGGTCTTGTAGTCCTTCTCCACTCCGGCCTCAAGCCTGAGCAGGTGACCACTCTTGCAGCCCTTGACTCCACCCGTCTCCAGACCGAGCTCGCCCGCTATTTCGGCGTTCCGAAGGCTGAAGTCACCGGTGCCCACACCTATGGCGGACACGGCGAGTCAATGGCAGTGTTCACATCGGCAGTGAAGATCAGCGGAAAGCCTCTTTCCGAGATGAACGTCCCTGCAGAGGATTGGGCAAAGATCCAGCACGATACCGTTCAGGGCGGTTCCAACATCATCAAGCTCCGCGGCCGTTCTTCATTCCAGAGCCCTGCATACTGCTCTGTCAAGATGATCGAGGCTGCAATGGGCGGTGAAAAATACACCCTTCCTGCAGGAACTTATGTCAATGACTCCAAGTTCCAGAACGTGATGATGGCAATGCCTACCGTAATCGATGCTACCGGCGTTCATTTCACTGAGCCTGAGGGTACTCCTGAAGAGCTTGCAAGCCTCCAGGCTTCTTATGAGCACCTCTGCAAGATGAGAAACGAGATCGTTGAGCTCGGCATCATCCCTGCAATCGAGGATTGGGGCAAATACAACCCTTATCTGTAATCCCGGATAAAAGATTGGGGGGACAGCCGCATGGCCGTCCCCTCTTTTTTTTGTCCGTATCGCTGTGCTATTTCTTCAGCCAGAGCTCCGGATTCTGCGGCTTCGTGCCCTGCCAGATCTGGAAATGCAGCTGTGTCTCCCCGTCGAGAGTGTCCACGGTGCCGATTATGTCACCTGTCCTGACCTTGTCACCGGCCTTGACGGACACTATGCCAAGCTTGCAGTAGAATGAAAAATAGTTGCCGTGCTGCACGAGCACGCACTTGTTGTATCCCGGCATCACCACAATCTGCTTGACTACACCCTCGAAAACTGCCTTGACCCTTGTTCCCGGGGCCACTGCCATAGTGATGCCGTTGTTGAACGGCAGCTTGACGGAGGTATAGACCGGATGGTAGTGCTGCCCGTATTTGTCGATTACCGGGCCGTCTGCAGGCCACGGGAGCTTTCCCTTGTTCTTGGCAAACTCGGCATCGAGTGCATGGTCAACCGTCGTTTTAGAACCGGTTTTGGTGCTGCCGCTTCCCGAAGAGGCTTTCGTTGCCTCGCGTATGATCCTCTCAATCTCCCGGTTGAGCGCCTCCACCTGCTTTTTCTTGGCGGCAAGCTCCTTTTCATATTTCTTGCGGTCCTTCTTCAGCTTCGCGACAAGCTTCTGTGAATCATCCTCTTCGCTTTTCAGCGAATTGAGCTCCACCTGTCTCTTTGTCCTCAGGGCCTCGGCATCGGCCTTCATTGCCTGGAGTCGTGTGCTCTCCTCTTCAATCTCGGCCTTTGTCCGGAGGATTTTTTTTGCCTGTACGTTCATCTGCGAGGAGAGATTCTTGAGATAACCCATCCTGCGCATTGCCTGACCGATGTTCTCGCTGCCGAAAATGTACATATACCACACCTTGGCATCCCTGTTCCTGTAGGCGTTTTTTACAAGCCTGTCGTAGTAGGATGTGAGCGTGTCAAGCCTTTTTCCGAGCACTTCCAGCTCCTGCTGCTTGCGGGCGATGCTGCGCTCAATCTCCTTGATTTCGCGGTTGCTTTCACCGATGAGGGCATTGCGGTTGGAAATCTTCTTCTGCAGAAGTTTGATTGAAGAAAGAGCCGAGCTGCTCTTTGCCGAATTGTCCTTGAGCTGCCTGTTGATGACGGCAATCTCCTGCTCGAGCTTCGCACGCCTGTTTTCCTGTGTCCTTGTGTCCTGTGCGGACAATTGCAGTGCAGCCATGGCCATGAGCATCACGGCAAACCACAGGGCAACAATCCGCTTCCGTAACATATGCTATTCGTCCTCCTCTATTTTTTCGGCCATATCGGCATATACCTTCGCCAGGTCGGTCTCTCCCAGAGCCTCAAGCACTGCCGAATAATGCAGCAGCACGGTCCTGCTCTCCTTTCCCCCGTAAAGCATCGCGTGCTTGAAGAAAGGCTTGGCCTCGAGGTCTTTGCCCATCAGGTGGAGAATCCATCCGAATGTGTCGAGATATGTCGCATTGTCCGGCTCGGCTTCCACCGTCTTTTTGCTCATCCTGTAGGCCTTGGACATCTTTTTGCCGCCAAGCGACAGATAATAGGCGTAATTGTTGAGCACGGGAGCATAGTCAGGATTGATTTTCAATGCCTTCTCATAATACTTGAATGCGCTTTTCCCGTCATTCAGCAGATGGTACATGTCACCGATGCCGGAATATGCGCCGACAAGCACCTCCCTGTCGCCCGGATGTTTGCGGATGAGCTCCTGGTATGCCTCAATGACCTTGTCGTAGTGCCCAAGATTGTATTCTCCGAAGGCAATCTGCTCGAGAAACACCCCCGGGAACCTCTCCTCGGCCTTGCGGGCCTCCTCCACAAGTGCCTCATAATCCTGGCAGACCTGCAGGAGTCCGAGGTAATAACCGGCCGAATACTCGTTGTCCGGGTCCGCTTCCATAAGCCTGTGCCCGAGCTCCTTCGTCCTGTCTATGCGTCCTGTATAAAAATAGTAAAGGGAGCTTGCCTTGAGTACGGAGGAATCCTTTGCATGGTGCTCCAGCATTGTCCCGAAGGTTGAATCCATACTGTCCCTCCACGTCTGCAGGAACCGTGGGTCTGTGTTGCGGATGACCTGTGACAGGTAGTCGGCCTTGGCAGCGCCTTCGAGATTGTCGTCCGCCATGATAATGCCGATTTCCCTGAAATATTCCGGGTATCTGCGTGTCATCCTGTAGGCCTCGGCCTTTCCCAGCCTTGCCGGAGCGTATCCGCTGTCAAGGGAAAGGGCCTCGTCGTAATAGGCAATGGCTGTGGAATCATTGAACATCCCCATCTCGTGGTCACCGAGCATCGACAGTACCTGCGGGGAGGAATACTCTTCATTGTAGGACTTCAGCACCCCGAGGGCTTCCTCCTGCTTTTTCTGCTGGAGAAGAATGCGGTATGAGGTCATCACGGTGCCGTCATTCTTTCCGTTGACGGCTTCGATGTCCCTGATTGTGGCGAGAGCCTCGTCATAGCGGTTCTCCCTGAGGTACAGGTCCACAAGATTGTAGGAAATGTCCGTCTTTTCCGGAAAATCCTTCAGCAGCCGGTTGTACTGGGCAATGGTCATATCGGCCTGCCCGGCCATCCTGTAGGCCCCTGCAAGGTTGAAACGGTACCAGTAGTTGGTGCTGTCGATTGCGGCTGCCTTCCTGAGATTGGCGCAGGCATTGTCATAATCTTTCAGGAAAAGATTGCACAGGCCCTTGTAGTACCACGCGGCATCATTGGCGGGGTCGTCTTTGAGGATACCGTCAAGAATCTTCATTGCGCCGTCAAAATCCCATTCGGAATACCTGTCCACAGCGTCGATTATCCTGTCGTCCGCAATGTCCTGGGCAAACGAAGGTCTGCAGGCAAAAAGAACAGCGGCAACTGCGGCCGCCAGGGAATATATTGCAGTGCGTATAGTCATAACAAAACTATGATATACAAAAATAGTACAAATTCGTCAGAAAATGTCTAATTTTGGGTCAGTTCTGAAAAATTGGAGGCAGATGCAACGTTTTGGCGGTTTTTTGCATCTTAACAATCAGGACCGTAGGCAAGACGAGACCGGACAGTCCACGCCCGACCTGTGGGCAGAGCTTGTGGAAAAGTGCAGAAAAGGTGACGGAAAGGCCCAGAAAAAGCTTTTCGACCTTCTTTCTCCCAAGATGTTCGCAGTTTGTTTGCGATATATGGGCAGCAGGGATGCTGCCGAGGACGTGCTTCAGGATGGTTTCGTGACCCTGTTCTCCAAGCTCGACAGCTATGCCGGGGACGGGTCTTTTGAAGGATGGTCCAGAAAGGTCTTTATCAATACTGCGCTGATGGAGCTTCGAAGGAAGGATGCCCTGAAGATGGGCGTCGGTCTTGAAGAGGTTTCGGGCATGGCCGGAGGGGGTGCCACCCAGATGCAGAATATCGGGTACAAGGAGCTCATGAAGCTTGTGATGAGCCTTCCGGCGGGGTACAGGACGGTATTCAATATGGCCGTCATCGAAGGTTATTCCCATAACGAGATAGCGCAGGAGCTCGGCATCTCCGAGGCGACTTCGCGTTCGCAATTGCAGCGGGCGAGGAAGATTCTCCAGGAGAAGATAAGGAATATGTAAGATGCAGAACGATATTTTTGAGTTCGATTCCATGGTGAAATCCATGCTTTCCGAGGCGGAGGAAGAAGTCCCTTCGCAGGTTTGGAGTACCCTGGAGTCACGGATGCGTAGGACCCGTACGGCGCTTCTGTGGCGCCGCGTTGCAGTTGCAGCCTCGGTTGCGGCCGCAATTGGAGTTGCCGCATTTCTTGGACTGCGTCAGGACGGGAACAATTCTGACTTCCAAAATATAGAAACAGTGGCATTTGCCGATAATCCGCAGGAGGACGGCAGATGCGGAGATGAAAACCCTGCTTTGGAGACTGTCAAGACTGTCAGGCCTGAAATGTTGATTGCGGAGGCTCTTGCCGTAAAGGATGCCGTCAGGCCGGCAGCGGATGCTCCGGAGATGGCAGCGGTGCCGGAGGAGGCCGCCACTGCAGCTGCGGAAGAGGTGGTGGCCTCCTCAGGGCCTGAAGAAGAGGAGTGCGCACTTCCGCAGGAAAACGGGAAATATGCGGAGGAGACAGGCTCCGCCGAGGCATTTGCCAGGATGGAATGGGAAGACAGCCGCAGGCCTTCGGGACGCAGGAGGATATCCCTTACCGCAGGAGGCGATATGCAGACAAACGGCCACCCGGGATCTGTCGCCCAGTCCGCACATTGGCTTGCATCGTCCCACGACAGTCCCGCAAAGACCACTGTCACTCAGACAAGCACCAATTCCACTTATTCAATTCCGATGTCCTTCGGCCTCAAGGTCCGCTTCGACCTGGACCGCGGCGGGAAATGGTCTCTCGGCACGGGAGTGACCTATTCTCTTATGGAAAGGACATTTACAGGGGTGTATCAGGAGGCTGAGGACGGTGTCGTGATCAATACCTACAACTCCGATATCCACAACACCCTCCATTACATCGGCATCCCTGTCAGCCTCTACTATGACATCATCAGCGGAAGCCGTGTCAACTTCTACGCATTTGCCGGAGGTTCCGTGGAGAAGCTTATTTTCAACAAGTACCGCGTTGCGGGCTACCCGGGGGTCAAGAGCTACGGGGACACTTCGGACAAGCTTCAGTATTCCGTTGCCGCCGGTATAGGCGTCCAGTTCAAGGTCAATGATTTCTTCGGCCTGTATCTCGACCCGAGCATCCGCTACTACTTTGACAACGGCCAGCCGGTAAGCATCAGGACCCAGCAGCCGCTTATGATGAGTTTCGAGGTGGGAGCAAGGTTCAATTTCTAGTTAGGAATATTACCTGAAGATTTCAATTCATCAGGGGCCGTTAAAATTCATTCCAAACCGTTAAGAAACGTACAAAGATGCGTCGGGGGGATTGCCCGGACGCATCTTTTTTCTGTATTTTTGCCGAAAACGAAAACAGATGACTGTGAAGACTTCAATCGGGATAGTGCTGCTTGCTGTCCTTTGCTTGGGCATCCTTTGCTCGTGCGGCTTTCTGGATGATGACCGGACCAGGATGAGCATTTCCCCGCGTTCCCTGCGTACAAAGTATGCCGGTGGAGGTGCCTCTTCCGCAGAGGCGGCCGATACCTCGGTATTTGTGCTGGGGATAGAGTATCCGGACGGGTATGACTGGAGGTCTGACCCTGATTACGGAAAGGTCGGCAGCCTTGTGGTGTATCGTGACCAGAAAAGGCTCCTGACCGTCCGGGCCGGTGCCCAGTACAGGATAAGCCCGGATTCTGACCGTAACAGGATAATCGGGGGGCACCTGTATTCCGATTATTCCGAAGGGGGGACGACTACTGTGAAAAAGGATGGGGAGGTGCTTTTCTCATATGATGGGGATGAGGTCGTGGTGGATGTTGTCGTGAGTGGCGAAAGCGTCTATACGCTGGGCAGAAGCCGTTACGGCGAGGGTTTTTCCTTCAGGAAAGACGGGGAGGCGGCTTTTTCGCTTGAGTCGGGCATCCTGCTCGGGAATGCATACTCCGACCCGTTGTATGAGGATGGGGGAGAACTGTGTTTCAGCTATTATACCGAATCCAAAGGCGGGAGGAAATACTATCTTTATGCCGGTCAGGGTCCGGCGCAGATAGAATTGTCGGACCAGTCGCTCAATGTGCTTGCGATGAGGAGGATTGCCGGAGAGGTGTACTATGCGTGCACCACCCGGTATTCCTATGGCAATCCTGTGATATTCTGCGGGGAACGCAGCATCGTCTGCAAACACCAGCCGCTGCGTACGACCAGGAACTGCAGGTTTCTGGTATCCGGAGAAAGGGTCTGTCTTGAGGGCGATGCGGTGGAATATGACGGGACCCTTTCCAGGTGTCTTTGGGAAAGCGACGGGACTCTCGCGGCCAAGGGAACGGGCATCGTGGGCTTCTGCATATCGCAGGAGGGGACCGCCTATGTCGAAGCCGGGCGGGAAGGCTGGGTTGACGGTTTCTGTGTGGACGGGAAGCATTACTCTCCTGAAGACAGCGTGAAAATCTATTCCCCTGATTGCGCTGCATACCGTGACGGCAGGTTCTATGCCGCCTTTTCCCCGGCAGGAAAAGAAAGAAGCCCGTTCCTGTGGCGGAACGGGCGGAATCTTGCATATCTTCTGAACGGATATATCTCAGGAATCTATTTTCCTGACAATGGGGATGACGGCGTCCCGTAAAGATGTCATCTTACCTCATGGCACCAGCCGTGGGTGTCGGGAAGCTCTCCGTTCTGGATGCCTGTCAGTGTCTTGTAGAGCTTTGTGCAGACAGGTCCCACCTTCTCCGGCTCTCCGTAGGTGAATGACCTTTCAATCTCCTCACCGCCGAGCACCGGCTTGATGTCGATCCTGTACATAGGGGTGATGACAACGGCTGTGCCGCAGGCTGCCGCCTCGTCGAATTCGGCGAGCTCTTCTACAGGAATCTTTCTCTTCTCAACCTCCATTCCGAGGTCTTTTGCGACCTGCTGGAGAGACTTGTTGGTGATTGACGGAAGGACACTGTCGGAAAGCGGGGTTACATAGGTGTTGCCCTTGATGCCGAAGAAGTTGGATGAGCCGTACTCATCGACATATTCCCTGGTGGCAGAGTTGAGGAACAGGAGCTCCTGGTATCCCTGGTCGTGGGCTATCTTGTATGGCTTGAAGGTGGCTGCATAGTTGGCACCCAGCTTGTAGCTTCCGGAGCCTTTAGGGGCGGCCCTGTCGTAGTCTCCCGGGATGACTGCGCTGAAAGACCTCATGTTGGAGCCGTAATATGCTCCGGCAGGGGCGCAGATGACGGCGAAGAGGGCATCCGGATTAGGTGTGAGCTGCATCTGCGGATGGACACCCATCAGGATCGGACGCAGGTACATCGAAGCTCCGTGTCCGTATGGAGGCATGAATTCGAGATTGTTCTTTACACACTCCTCGCACATTGAGATGAAAAGGTCTTCATCAGGAGCCGGCATGCCGAGATAATCGGCGGTACGCCTCATTCTGGCGGCATTTTCGTCCGGACGGAATATCACAATCTTCCCGTCTTTTTGGGTGAAAGCCTTGAGGCCTTCGAAGCAGGCTACTGCATAGTGGAGCACCTGTGCGAACGGGTCGAGAGTGAAGGAGAAATTTTCGGTCTTCTCTGCCGGAGACCATTTTCCGTCCTGGAAACGGGACAGGATGACGGTGCGTGTCCTGTAGGCGTCAAAGCCTATTGTGTCCCAATTTATGTTGCTCATAATAAACTGATTAAGATGCTGTTTTGCAAATGCTGTCCTTGAGTTGGCTATTTGGCTTTGTCAATGTATTCTGCCACCCAGTCTCCGACTTCTGAGGTGCTGCAGGCTTTCTGCGACGGAGCGGCGAGGTCCTCGGTCACTATGCCCGCGTCGATGGACGCAGATACGGCCTCCCTGATGGCCTTGCCTTCCTCCATAAGCCCGAATGCATATTCAAACATCATTGCGGCTGAAAGGATGGTGGCCAGAGGGTTGGCGATGTTCTTGCCTGCGGCCTGTGGGTATGAGCCGTGGATAGGCTCGAAGAGGGAGGTGTGCTCGCCTACGGAAGCGGAGGCAAGAAGTCCCATACTGCCGGTAATGCAGCTGGCCTCGTCGGTGAGGATGTCCCCGAAGGTGTTTTCGGTGACGATGACGTCAAATACCTTCGGACAGCGTATGAGCTGCATTGCAGCATTGTCCACAAAGAGGTAGTCCACAGTTACTTCCGGGTACTGCGGCTCCATCTCCTGGGCAATCTGGCGCCAGAGCCGTGAGGACTCGAGGACGTTGGCCTTGTCCACTACGGTGAGGTGCTTGCGTCTTCTCATTGCATATTCGAAGGCAAGCTTGAGGATGCGTTCCACCTCGGGACGGCTGTAGATGCAGGTGTCGTAGGCAGTGTTGCCGCCATCTTCGCGGCCCTTTTTGCCGAAGTACATGCCTCCGGTGAGTTCCCTGATGCACATGAAGTCGGCTCCGTCAACGAGTTCTGTCCTGAGCGGGGAACGGTCTATGAGCGAGCGGAATGTCTCTACAGGGCGCAGGTTGGCATACAGTCCGAGTTTTTTGCGGATTGCGAGGAGCCCCTGCTCCGGGCGTACCTTTGCGGTAGGGTCATTGTCGTATTTCGGGTCGCCGACGGCTCCGAAAAGGACGGCATCCGAATCCATGCAGATATTGTGTGTTTCTTCCGGGTAGGCATCTCCATATCTGTCGATTGCACAGGCTCCGACATATCCGAAGGTGTACTCGGCAGTGTGTCCGAACCTGCGGCAGACGGCGTCAACGGCCTTGACGGCCTGGCTTACCACTTCCGGGCCGATGCCGTCGCCGGGAAGCTTTGCTATTTTAAAGTTCATACCGTGTAAGTTTTGATTTCAGAATTTTCAATGATGTTGAGCATTTTGAAGGTGGCCTTGATGGCGGCTTCCGTCTGGTCCGAATCGACTCCGCGGGTCTTGAAGCTGTGTCCCCCGAAATCCCATTCGATGGTGGTCTCCACAAGTGCGTCGGTCTTTCCTCCCGGAGGGATGCTCACCGAATAGTCGGTCAGCTTCGGGTGGGCCTTGCCGAGCTTGTCGTAGATCTTCCACAGGGCCTTCATGAACGCATCGTACTGTCCGTCTCCGCGTTCGGTGTCCTCGTACTCGTCGCCGTGGATTTCGATGCGCAGGCTTGCCACAGGATGCATTCCGCGCGCAAGCATAAGGCTGTAGTTGACAATGCGGATATTCTCCTCTACGGCACTGTCGTCACCCCTGAGCACGTCTGCCACGATGAACGGAAGGTCCTCAGTGGTCATGGTCTCCTTCTTGTCGCCGAGTTCCACGACACGGCTCGTGACCTTCTTCATCTGCTCGGTGGTGAGGCTGATGCCGAGGCTTTCGAGGTTTTTCATTATGTTGGCCTTGCCGCTTGTCTTGCCGAGCGCATATGTGCGTCTGCGGCCGAATCTCTCCGGGAGCAGGGCATTCTGGTAGAGGTCGCCCTTGCGGTCGCCGTCGGCGTGGACACCGCTGGTCTGGGTGAATACCGAGTCCCCGACGATAGGGGAATTGGGGGCAATGCGCACGCCTGAGATGCTTTCCACATATTTGCAGACGTGGATGAGCTTGCTCTCGTCCAGCGGGTTAGGCAGATGGAGATGGTCGTTGAGAACACCGATTACCCCGGCCATAGAGACGTTGCCGGCCCTTTCTCCCAGTCCGTTCACCGTTGCGTGCACGCCCTGCACACCGGCTTTCAGTGCCGCGAGGGTATTGGCAGTGGCGAGGTCATAGTCGTTGTGGGCGTGAAAGTCGAAATGCCGGTCAGGGTAGCGCGACGTCATCTTGCTGATCAGGGCGAAGGTCTCGTCCGGGCTCAGCACCCCGAGGGTGTCGGGAAGCATGTATCTTCTGACGGGAGTGTCCTTGAGTCCGTCCATCAGAAAATACACATAGTCTTCCGAGTTGAGCATCCCGTTGGACCAGTCCTCAAGATAGACATTGACGCCCATCCCTTTTCTGACGGCGATGTCGATATTGCGCCTGATGTCGTCCAGGTGCTCCTGCGGAGTCTTGCGCAGCTGGCCTGTCACATGCTTGAGGGAACCCTTCGTGAGGAGGTTCAGCACAGTGCCGCCGCAGCCTGCAATCCAGTCCACGGACCTGCCGTCATCCACGAAACCGAGTGCCTCCACCCTGTCCAGATGGCCGCACGCGGAGGCCCAGGCACAGATTCTTGACAGGGCGGTGCGCTCACCCTCCGATACCCTTGCGGAGCACACCTCGATGCGGTCAACCTTGAGCTCCTCGAGAAGCAGCCGTGCAATGGCAAGCTTTTCGCCTGCATTGAACGAGACTCCTGCGGTCTGCTCGCCGTCCCTGAGCGTTGTGTCAAGTATTTCTATCATATCCTGCGGCTGTTCTCGTACTCCTCAATCCTGTCTTTTGTCCCGAGAAGGTAGTCAATGTCGTCGAGTGCATTCATCAGACAGTATTTTTTGTATGCATTGAGCTCGAAATGCTCCGAAGAACCGGTGGCGAGGTTGGTCACGGTCTGGTTGGGCACGTCCACGCGCACCCTTGTGCCGTGGTCGGCGTCGATTGATGCAAACAACTCTGCGAGAAAACCTTCCGAAACGGTCACGGGAAGCACGAAATTGTTGAGCTCATTGTTTTTGTGGATATCGGCGAAGAAGCTGGAAATCACCACTTTGAATCCCGCTCCGGCAATCGCCCAGGCTGCGTGCTCGCGGCTGGAACCGCTGCCGAAATTCCTGCCTGCCACAAGGATGCATCCGCTGTAGGAAGGGTCGTTCATCACAAAATCCTTCGGGCTCCCGTCCGGATTGTATCTCCAGTCGCAGAACAGATTGTCCCCGAAGAACTTCTCGTCTTTTGTCGTGGCCTTCAGGAAACGCGCCGGTATTATCTGGTCAGTGTCCACATTCTCAAGCGGAAGAGGAATGCAGCTGCTCTCAATTATGTCGAATTTCTGTTTCATAACATTCAGTCCATTAATGTTCTCGGGTCTGTAACCACGCCTGTCACGGCTGCCGCCGCCGCTGTGAGCGGAGATGCGAGCATGGTCCTTGAGCCCGGTCCCTGGCGGCCCTCAAAATTGCGGTTGCTGGTCGATACGCTGTATTTTCCTGCAGGAATCTTGTCATCGTTCATCGCAAGGCAGGCGGAGCATCCCGGCTGGCGGATTTCAAAGCCGGCTTCCGCAAGGACTTTGTCAAGGCCCTCATCTTCAATCTGCTGCTTTACCATCCATGACCCCGGAACAAGCCAGGCAGTGACATTTTCTGCCTTGTGGCGGCCGCGGGCAATGGATGCGAATGCGCGGAAATCCTCGATCCTGCCGTTGGTGCAGGCTCCGAGAAATACATAGTCAACCTTGTGTCCGAGGAGTTTTTGCCCCTCTTCAAATCCCATATAGTCAAGGGCTTTCTGCGGGCATCCTTCAGGAATGCTTCCGGTTATGGCCATGCCCATTCCGGGGTTGGTGCCGTAGGTTATCATAGGCTCGATGTCTTCGCCCCGGTAGGTGATTTCGCGGTCAAACACGGCATCGTCACCGCTGCGCAGGGTTTTCCAATACTCCACGGCCCTGTCCCATTCCTCTCCCTTCGGGGCATATTCGCGTCCCTTGAGATAGTTGAAGGTGGTCTCGTCCGGAGCTATGAATCCTCCGCGGGCACCCATTTCGATGGAAAGGTTGCAAAGGGTCATCCTTCCCTCCATTGACATGTCCCTGATGACCTGGCCGGCATATTCGATGAAATAGCCGGTGCCTCCGGAGGTGGTGATCATCTTCATGATGTAGAGGGCGACATCCTTTGCGGTCACTCCTTTCCCAAGCTTGCCTTCAATGCTGATTCTCATCGACTTCGGCTTCTGCTGGAGGATACACTGCGATGCCATCACCATCTCCACCTCGCTTGTGCCGATGCCGAATGCAACCGCACCGACGGCCCCGTGGGTGGAAGTGTGGGAGTCCCCGCAGACAATTGTCATTCCCGGGAGGGAAAGCCCTCTCTCTGGACCTACCACGTGGATGATTCCGTTGCGGCGGTCCATCATCGGGAAATGGGTGAGCCCGAATTCGGCGGTGTTGCGTGTGAGTGCATCCACCTGTTTCCTGCCCACCGGGTCCTCAATCGGCTTGTCCTGGTCGTGGGTAGGTGTGTTGTGGTCCGGCATACAGAAGATTTTCTCCGGGCGCAGACATTTTATGCCCCTTTCGCGCAGTCCGTCAAAGGCCTGCGGGCTTGTGACCTCGTGGCAATAGAGCCTGTCGATATAGAGCTGGACCGGTCCGTCCTCAATCCGGTTGACGACGTGGCTGTCCCATATTTTGTCAAATAGCGTATTCATTTTGTATCAGTCAGTTCCTAATTTTGTTGATGGCATCGAGATATGACTCGATAGAGGCTGTGACAATATCGGTGTTGATGCCGAATCCGTAGTAGGACCTTCCCTCGGATTCCACCTGTACATGGACCTTGCAGGTGTCGTCAGAACCCTTGCTTACACCCTGGATGGTAAATTCCGTGAGGGTGACAGGGCGCTTGATGATCTGTCTGACAGCCTTGATTGCCGCGTCCACAGGGCCGTTTCCGGTAGCCGCCGCCTCGAATTTCTCGCCGCTTATGTCAAGTCCGATGCTTGCGACCGGCTTCATCCCGATGCCGCTTGTGGCCTGCAGCCAGTCCACCTTGACGTGGTGGTCGTGTGTCCTGTCGGCTCCGGCGAGCATGAGTATGTCCTCGTCGCTGATTTCCTTTTTCTTGTCGGCGAGCCTGAGGAAATCCTGGTATACCTTGTCAAGCTTTTCGTCGGAAAGCTTGACTCCGAGCACTTCGAGCCTGTATTTGAGGGCCGCATGTCCGCTGCGGGCCGTGAGCACGATGGAGTTCTCGTCAAGACCGATGTCCTTCGGGTCGATGATTTCGTAGGTCTGCGCGTTTTTCAGCACTCCGTCCTGATGGATGCCTGAAGAGTGTGCGAATGCGTTTTTGCCGACAATTGCCTTGTTGGGCTGCACCGGCATGTTCATCAGGTTGGACACCATCCTGCTCGTAGGATAGATCCTGGTGGTGTTGATGTTGGTCTTGAGCGGAATCTCGTTGTGTGATTTCAATATCATCGCGACCTCTTCGAGGGAGGTGTTGCCGGCCCTTTCACCCACGCCGTTGATTGTCACCTCAGCCTGTCTCGCACCGTTCAGAAGGCCCGCCATCGTGTTGGCTGTCGCCATTCCGAGGTCATTGTGGCAGTGAGTGGAAATGATGGCGTTGTCGATGCCGTCCACATGCTCCATGAGGTATTTGATCTTGGCTCCGAATTCCTCCGGAAGGCAGTAGCCTGTGGTGTCGGGGATATTCACCACCGTGGCTCCGGCCTTGATGACGGCTTCCACCACCCTTGCGAGATACTCGTTGTCGGTCCTTCCGGCATCCTCCGCGTAGAACTCCACGTCATCGACATACTTCCTGGCGTATTTCACGGCCTTCACCGCACGCTCGAGGATCTCCTCCCTTGTGGAGTTGAACTTGTAGCGGATATGGTAGTCGGACGTGCCGATGCCGGTGTGGATACGGCCGTGCTTTGCATACTTGAGAGCATCCGCGGCCACATCGATATCCTTTTCGACGGCCCTTGTCAGGGCACATATTGTCGGCCAGGTGACAGCCTTGGAGATTTCACGCACGGAGTTGAAGTCGCCGGGGCTCGAAACCGGGAATCCCGCTTCAATCACATCCACCCCGAGGGCTTCCAGCGCCTTGGCAACCTGGATTTTCTCAACGGTGTTGAGCTGGCATCCCGGCACCTGTTCACCGTCCCTCAGGGTAGTGTCAAAGATATATACTCTGTTTCTGTCCATTTGCTAGTCGTTTTCCGGGCGGAGCTGCCTTACTACTGCACCTGTTCTCCAAAGCTCGCTTTCACGCAGCGCCTTGAGCTCTTTTTCAAGGCCTTCGCGATAGTCCGGCTTTGAGTTGGAGTCGATGGAAATCTGTGCCTCGTTGCCGCTTGCAACGCTCTGGTAGAGCTTCTCGAATACCGGTTTTGTGGCATCGTGGAAAGGTCCCATCCAGTCGAGGGCGCCTCTCTGGGCAGTTGTGGAGCAGTTGGCGTACATCCAGTCCATACCCTTTTCGGCAAAGAGAGGCATAAGGCTCTGGGTAAGCTCCTCCACGGTCTCGTTGAAGGCCTCGGACGGGGTGTGTCCGTGCTCGCGGAGGGTCTCGTACTGCGCGAGAAGGATGCCCTGGATGGCTCCCATAAGGGTACCGCGCTCGCCGGTGAGGTCAGAATAGACCTCGCGTTTGAAATCGGTCTCGAACAGATAGCCCGAGCCTACGCCGATGCCGAGGGCGAGAGTCCTCTCGAGGGCGCGTCCGGTTGCATCCTGATATACTGCAAATGAGGAATTGATGCCGCGGCCCTGGAGGAAGAGACGGCGCAGGGATGTGCCGGAGCCCTTCGGAGCTACCATGATGACATCCACATCCTTAGGAGGAACGATGCCTGTGCGGTCGGAGTAGGTGATGCCGAATCCGTGTGAGAAATAGAGGGCCTTGCCCGGGGTGAGGTGCTTCTTGACTGCAGGCCACTGCGCGATCTGTGCCGCATCGGACACGAGGAACTCGATGACGGTAGCCTTCTCGCAGGCCTCTTCAATTTCGAAGAGTGTCTCTCCCGGCACCCATCCGTCAGCTACAGCCTTGTCATAGGATTTGCCCTTGCGCTGTCCCACGATGACCTTGAAGCCGTTGTCACGGAGATTCATGCTCTGTCCGGGGCCCTGGATGCCGTATCCGATGATTGCGATAACTTCGTCTTTGAGCACTTCGCGTGCGTGTTCGAGGGTAAACTCTTCGCGGGTGACCACATGCTCGTCAACTCCGCCGAAATTGATTGTTGCCATAATGTTGATTTTTTATGATTTTTTACTCTTTGTTATCTTTTTTTACTCTGCCTCTTCGGCATTCCACTGCTTTGAAACGGCGATGCGGCCCGAGCGTATGAATTCACAGATTCCGTAGTCCTTGAGGTCTTCCAGAAGCGCCGATGTGTCTTCGGCAGTACCGGTTTTCTGTATTACCGTGAATTTCTTGTTGATGTCCACAATCTTCGCCTGGTGCCCCGACAGGAGCTTTTCCATGCTTCCGCTTTCCAGCAGGCTCTTTGTGGGAACCTTGTACATAGCGAGTTCCTTATAGACAATCTCGCTGTCCGTGTAGTAGTCAACCCGGATGACATCCACCCTCTTTTCCACGAGAAGTGCGGCGCCCCTTACGTTCCTTTCAGTGCCGTCCGTCACCACCGTGATATGGTAGCTGCCTTCTTCGGCGGACTCTCCTGCGCTGAGGCTCAGGATGTTGAGGTTGCGCCTTGTGAAAACATTGGCGATCTGGGAAAGGAGTCCGATGGAATTCTCCGTATAAATCACTACGGTGTATGTCTTTATGGAATCAGCCATTTTTCTTGTACCATTCTTTTTCGTTAATCATTATCTCGCTGATGCCTTTTCCCGGAGGGACCATCGGCATCACATTGCCTTCTTCAAGTACATGGACATCAAGGAGGTAAGGCCTGTCATTGTCTTCAAACATTGTCCTGACGGCGTTTTCGAGGTCCTCCCTCTTTTCAACTACCGCACTATCGATGCCGTAGGCCCGGCAGATGCCCATGTAGTCGGGGTTGAGCATCCTTGTCTGGGAATATCTTCCGCCGAAGAACAGCTCCTGCCACTGGCGGACGTTGCCGAGCCAGTTGTTGTTGAGGATCACCATCTTGACTCCGGTGCCTTCCTGCATTACCGTGCCGAACTCCTGGATTGTCATCTGGGTGCCGCCGTCTCCCACGAACAGGCATACCGGGCGGTCCGGGCAGGCTGTCTTGGCTCCGATGGCGGCCGGAATGCCGAATCCCATTGTGCCGAGACCTCCCGAGGTGATGAAGCTGCGTCCCTGGCCGGAGTAGCGTGAGTAGCGGGCGGCAATGAGCTGGTTCTGTCCCACGTCCGTGATGACAATGGCCTTGTTGCCGGTCACTTTTGCGACCATGTCCACGACTTCGCCCATCCTTATGTGGCCTCCGTCCGGCCTGAGCTCCGGCTCAATGACAAGCTGCTGTTCCGCCTGTCTGCATTCATCGAAGCTCCCGATCCATTCCCTGTGGCTGGCTTTGCGCATTTTCGCCGTGATCCTTGTGAGGACCTCCCGTGCATCTCCGCAGATGCCGACTTCCGGCTGGATTATCTTCCCGATTTCGCACTTGTCGATGTCGATGTGGATGATTTTCGCCTGGCGCGCATATTCGGAGACCTTTCCGGTCACCCTGTCGTCGAATCTCATTCCCACGGCAATGAGCACGTCACATTCGTTTGTCTTGACATTCGGGGCAATGTTGCCGTGCATCCCGATCATTCCTTCGTAGAGGGGGAAATCCGAAGGAAGGGCGCTGAGGCCGAGCATCGTCGCTCCTGCCGGGATGTCGCCCTTTGTGAGGAAGGCGGCGAGTTCCTTTTCGGCGTGGCTGATGGTGATGCCCTGTCCGAACACGACGAAAGGCCTTTGTGCCGAATCGATCAGTTCAACTGCGCGTTCGATATCCGCATCGGACGGCTCGGGGTAGGGGTTGTAGGTCCTGATGCCGGTGCAGTGGCGGTAGCTGTATTCCACGAGCTCGTTCTGCGCATCCTTGGTGATGTCAAGGAGCACCGGGCCCGGACGGCCGTTTCCCGCAATGTAGAAAGCCTTCGCAACAGATTCGGCAATCTCGTCGGCGTGCCTGATCTGGTGGTTCCACTTGGTGATTGCACTTGTGATTCCGATGACATCGGCTTCCTGGAAGGCGTCGGTCCCCAGGGCGGCCACGCTGACCTGCCCCGTGAGGACGACAACCGGAGTCGAATCCGCCATCGCATCGGCTATGCCTGTCACCACATTGGTCGCACCCGGGCCGGAGGTCACCATCACGACGCCTGTCCTGCCGTTTGCCCTGGCATAACCCTGGGCGGCGTGGATGGCACCCTGCTCATGGCGGACAAGAATGTGGCGGAGCCGGTCCCCATAGTAGTACAGCTTGTCGTAAACCGGCATTATCTGTCCTCCGGGGTAGCCGAAGATGGTGTCAACACCCTCGTCCACCAGCGCTTTCAGGAGGGCTTCAGCCCCTGTTATCAAATTGTTCTGTTCCATTTGTATAGTTCGTCTGAATAGAATTCGTCAGTCTTCCACAATCCTTACCGCTCCCTTGTCGGCGGAGCTCACCGCGGCTGCATATGCCTTGAGGCTCTTGCTGACCTCCCTGTGCCTGTGCGGCGGCCTGAAGGCTTTCTTTCCTTTCGCCTCTTCTTCCTCCCTGCGCCGTTGCAGTTCCTCTTCGGAGAGCCTTGCGCTGATGGACCTTGAAGGAATGTCGATATCGATGATGTCCCCGTCGCGTACAAGGGCGATGTTGCCTCCTGCGGCCGCTTCAGGGGAGATGTGTCCGATGCTCAGCCCCGAAGTGCCTCCGCTGAACCTTCCGTCGGTGATGAGGGCGCATTCCTTTCCGAGATGCATTGACTTGATGTAGGAGGTAGGGTAGAGCATCTCCTGCATGCCCGGACCTCCCTTGGGGCCTTCGAAGGTGATCACGACCACATCGCCGCTCACCACCTTTCCTCCGAGAATGCCTTCACAGGCTGCCTCCTGCGAATCGAATACCTTTGCAGGGCCCGAGAAATGCCATATCGACTCATCCACTCCGGCTGTCTTGATGACACATCCGTCCAGGGCGATGTTGCCTTTGAGGACGCCGAGTCCGCCGTCTTTGGTGTAGGCGTGCTGAAGATCCCTGATGCAGCCGCCTTCGCGGTCATTGTCCATGGTGTCATAATATGTCTCCTGGGAGCCCATCCGGGTGGAAAACCTGTCTGCAGGTGCGCTGCGGTATATTTTGAGGGCTTCTTCGCCGAAACCGGCTCCTCCCTGGCAATAGCGCTCAAGTTCTTCGCCGAGAGTCATCCCGTCAACTCTTTTTGCGGCCGTATCCACAAGTCCGCCCTTTGCGAGCTCCTTCATGATGGCGGCCACCCCTCCTGCACGGTTCACGTCCTGGATATGGTATTTTGCAGTGTTCGGGGCAACCTTGCAGATGCACGGGACCCTTCTGGAAAGGGCATCGATGTCGTCCATCGTGAAATCGGTGCCGGCCTCGTGTGCCACGGCGAGAAGGTGAAGGACCGTGTTGGTCGAGCCTCCCATCGCGATGTCGAGTGTCATCGCATTGAGGAATGCCGTCCTGGTGGCAATGCTGCGCGGAAGTACGCTTTCGTCCCCGTCGCGGTAGTATTTCCAGGCATTCTCCACAATGAGGGCCGCGGCCTTCCTGAACAGTTCCACCCTGTTTTTGTGGGTAGCCACGATTGTGCCGTTGCCGGGCAGCGAAAGACCTATTGCCTCTGTGAGACAGTTCATTGAATTGGCGGTGAACATACCCGAGCAGCATCCGCATCCCGGGCACGAATTCATCTCGATTTCTTCCACCTCTTTGTCGGAGAGTGTCCTGTCGGCGGACTTCACCATTGCATCGATGAGGTCGAGCCTTGCGTTTCCGAGCACACCGGCTTCCATCGGGCCTCCGGAGACGAACACAGCGGGGATATTGAGCCTCATTGCCGCCATAAGCATACCCGGGGTAATCTTGTCGCAGTTGCTGATGCAGATCATCGCATCGGCCTTGTGGGCATTGACCATATATTCAACGCTGTCGGCGATGATGTCCCTCGAAGGAAGGGAGTAGAGCATCCCGTCGTGGCCCATGGCGATGCCGTCATCCACGGCAATTGTATTGAACTCGGCCGCATAGCAGCCTGCCGCAGCAATCTCATCTTTCACAATCTGGCCGATTTCGTGGAGGTGAGTATGTCCCGGGACAAACTGCGTGAAGGAATTGACTATGGCTATGACAGGGTGTCCTGCCTGCTCCGGAGTCATTCCCGCCGCTTTCCACAGGGCCCTGGCACCGGCCATCCTCCTGCCTTCCATCGTGATTGAACTGCGTAACTGATGTTTCATATTAGTTGCTTACAATTTGTTAAGATAAAACAAGAATTGCCTTTCTCTTTTTGGCTGAGAAAGGCAATCACGCTAACGTTCTTGTAGCTGCTCATACACGCTTTCCCAGTCCGAACATTCTTAGAATGAGGACGCTAATGGAAATGACGATAATGAACAAACTATTCATAACTATGCTTTCAATTCGAAACCGGTGGCAAATATAGACAAGGATTTCAATCTACCAAAATAAAATCCGATAAAAATCGTTTTAGCGCATATTCCCTTTCTCCAGAGAGAAACGGTCGGCATCTTCAAGCACCGGGAAACCCTCCCTCATCCGCATCAGAAGCTCGGGATCGAGTTCGCCGCTTATGACGGATTCCCTGTAAGGCTCGGCGCAGGCGATGGTGCTGCCGTCGGGGGCAAGGATGACCGAATCGCCCGAATAGACATTGCCCGGATCATTGCCTACACGGTTGACTCCTATTACAAAGCATTGATTTTCAATGGCCCTTGCTTTCAGCAGGGTCTTCCATGCGGCAGAGCGTTTTTCAGGCCAGCTTGCTGCATATATTATGGCATCATATTCCGGGATGCCGCCATGCATGGTGTTGCGGGAGAAAACCGGGAACCTCAGGTCATAGCATATCTGAAGCAGGAAGCGCATGCCCTGCCACTGCACCACCGTCCTTTTCTGTCCTCCGGTAAACTTCAGATGCTCTCCGCTGTAGGTGAAAAGATGGTGCTTGTCGTAGGTTGTGTCCGTGCTGTCCGGCATTACAAAATGAAAGCGGTTGAAATATTTTTCTTCCGATTTTTCAGCAATACTGCCCGCTATGGCAAATCCCTTTTTTTTTGAAAGCTCCTTCATCCAATGCAGGCTTTCTCCGGACTGCTCCGCTGTGCCTTCAGGTTCCGTCACAAATCCCGTGGAAAACATTTCCGGAAGCACTACAAGGCCGGTATCTTCCAATGGAAGAATCAGGTCATTGAGCTTCTTTCTGTTGGCAGCCGGGTCTGCCCAGACGATGTCCGGCTGGATAATGGTGATGCGCATGTCTTTTCTGTTTTTCTCCCTTGCCTGTCCGCAGGGAAAGGCTGCAAAAATATGTAAAAATTCTTGTCGGAAAAGTAAAAATTCGTATTTATTTCAATCGCGGCTTGTACCGGAGCATACTTCCGACCGATCTTTTTGTTTTCTTTGCCGAAAAACTTGAACTATGCTGATAAACATCCACGCGGCAAAATGCATCGGAATCGATGCCGTGCCGGTGACCGTAGAAGTTGACATAAGCCGCGGACTGGGCATCCACCTTGTAGGACTGGCGGATGTCGCCGTCAAGGAAAGCCTCCTGAGGACAGTCACGGCACTCCAGTCTTCGGGATTCCACGTGCCGGGCAAGAAGATTGTCATCAATCTTGCTCCTGCAGATATGCACAAGAGCGGGTCCGGATATGATCTCCCGATTGCCCTGGGGATAATCGCCGCAAGCGGACAGAGGGTGATGCCGATGCTCGGCGGTTATCTTGTGATGGGGGAGCTGGGACTTGACGGCTCGCTCAGGGACATCCCCGGAGCCATTCCGATGGTGGAACTTGCTGTAAAAACCGGCCTGAAGGGGTGTATCCTTCCGCTGCGCAGCGCCCGCGAGGCTTCGGACTATAAGGATTTCGGGATTTATGCGGCTGATACGCTCGAAGATGCGGTGAGGATTCTTTCCGAAGATGATGCGGATGACCTTCTTGTGTGGAACAGGCTGGGGGAGGAAAGCTGTCGGGATGGGGACAATCCTTGTGACAGGTTGTCTTCCGATATGATGGACTTTTCGGAGATTGTGGGCCAGGAGCAGGCCAAGAGGGGTATGGAAATCGCTGCTGCAGGCGGACACAATATCATAATGATAGGTTCTCCCGGCTCCGGGAAGAGCTCGCTGGCGAAGGCCCTTCCGGGAATCCTTCCTCCGATGGATGTGGAGGAATCGCTTGTGACGAGCAAGATTTATTCTGTGGCCGGGGCGGGGAGGCAGGGGACAGGCCTGATGAGGCGCCGCCCTTTCCGTGCTCCCCATTACAGCGCCTCGCTTGTTTCCCTGATTGGCGGAGGCTCGGGGCAGAATATCCTGCCTGGGGAGGTGAGCCTTGCCCACAACGGGGTTCTTTTCATCGACGAGATTGCACAGATGCCGAAAAGCGTGCTGGAGGCCCTCAGGGCGCCGTTGGAGGACAGGAAGGTCACTGTCTCGCGCCTGAAGGCAAAGGTGGAGTATCCGGCATCATTCATGCTGGTCGCGGCATCCAATCCCTGTCCATGCGGGTATTACGGGGAGGGGGACAGGTGCAGGTGCACCGTAGGGCAGCAGCTTTCCTATATGGGCAGGCTCAGCGGGCCGATGATGGACAGGATTGACGTCCAGCTGTGGCTCAGGTGCGTCCCTGCCGGAAAGCTTGTCAATCCTCCTGAGGCCGAGTCCAGCGCGAAGGTGGCGGAAAGGGTCATCCTTGCCCGGCGTGCACAGAAAGAGCGCTTCGCGGGGTCCGGCATCAATGTCAATGCCGAGATGACCGGAAAGCAGATCAGGCAGTTGTGTCCGCTGGACGGGCCGTGCCGGAGCCTTATGGAGAAGATAACCGGCCGTATGGGGCTGTCGGCCAGGGCTTTTACGAGAGTTGTGAAGCTTGCGAGGACAATTGCTGACCTGCAGTGGGCTGCGGAAGTCCAGCGGGCTGAAGGGAGGCATCCCCCGGACAGGCCGGGGCCGATACTTCCGAGACATTTGGCCGAGGCGGCGGGATTCCGTTTCCTCGACAAGATGGATTATTGAAGCAATTATTGAAGACCCCTGACTTGGACGGGTGGATCATTGCCGGTCCGGAGAGTCCCACAGTACAAGGCGTGAGCCGTCCTCCTGGGGGCGGATTTCCACCTTGAGGGTCTCTTCAGGAAGCAGGTCTTCCACATTTTCCGGCCACTCCATAATGCAGAGGCATCCGCTGTCGAGGTAGTCGTAAAGACCGATGTCAAGGGCTTCTTCCGGCTTTGTGATGCGGTAGAAATCAAAATGATACATCATCTCACCGGAGGCGGTGGCGTATTCGTTGACGATTGCGAATGTGGGGGAGCTCACGGCGTCATCCCTGACTCCGAGCCTGTGGCAGATGGCTGTCGTGAATGTTGTTTTCCCGGCTCCCATCGGGGCATAGAATGCGATCAGGCGCTGCTCTCCGATAAGGGAAAGGAATTCTCCTGCAGCCCTGTCAATGTCTGCAAGGTTCTTTATGGTGATTTCGTGTCTCATCCGTTTTTCTGTCTGTTATTGTGGTCCGGTCCGCTGCGGGTGCTCCCGCTGCTGTCAGAGGGAAGATTTCCGGTAGATGCCGAACAGTGCGCTTCCGCTGCCGGACATTGCGGCATAGACCGCACCGCTGTCGTAGAGCGACTGCCTGATGGCGGAAAGCTCCGGATGTGCAGCGAAAACCGTTGTCTCAAAATCATTTACAAGACTGTCACGCCACTGCTCAACCGGTCTTGCGATGATCTCGGTGAGGCTGTCGCAGGCAAGGCCTGACACCTCTCGCGGGACAATGCCGCGGTAGGCCTCTGCCGTGCTGACGCTTATGCCCTCCGGGACTACGACCTGCATCTCGTATGATCCCTGGCCCGGACATCCGAAGTCTATGCCTTCCACCACGATTGGGGAAAGCACCTCTCCGCGTCCCTGTCCAAGGCAGGGGCGGTTGTGGACGAAGAATGCGCAGTCACTTCCGAGGCGGGAAGCATATCCGGCAAGAGCTTCTTTGTCAAGTCCGAGTCCGAACATATCCGACAGCATCCCCAGAGCAAAGGCGGCATCTGCCGACCCTCCTCCGAGGCCTGCCCCCACAGGGGATGTCTTTTCAAGGAAAATTTTTACCGGCCCGAGCGGAAAATCTTCTGCGAGAAGGTTGTAGGCCTTGACTGTCAGGTCTTTGAGCGGGTCCCAGTCCACGCCTTCCTTCCGGGCGATTGTTATCATCACCTTGCCGTCCGCAGAGATGGCCTGCCTGAGTGACACCCCTTCGGAATATGTCTCCTGAAGGTGGGCGGAGGTCCCGCTCCACTCATCCCCCCTCACGATTTCGAGGGTGTCGCTGATACCGAAATACGGGACAAACACTGTCTCAAGGTCGTGGAAGCCGTCTTCACGGCGCCTCAATACCTCCAGCCCGAGGTTGACCTTTACATTGGGATGGCTTATCATAGCATCTTCCTTATTGCTTCCTCGACTTCGGCTGCAGTGCGCTCCCGCTCTCCCGGGTCGGCAATCCTTTCCAGGACAGGGGCGACGAAGGAAATCATCTGAAGCACCTTCGCCTCCTTCTGCGGGATGCCGCGCGAACGCATGTAGAACTCCTCGTCCGCGTTGAGACTGCCCACAGTGGCTCCGTGCGAGCACTTCACATCGTCGGCGTAAATCTCAAGCTGCGGCCTGGTGTCCACCTTTGCCTTGTCAGAAAGGACAATGTTGTGGTTGACCTGATAGGCCTCTGTCCTGTCTGCACCCGGAGCCACCACAATCCTCCCGTAGAACGACACGGCCGCACTGCCGGAGGCGATGCCGTTGAAAAGCTGGTCGGAAGTGCATCCCTGCGCCTCGTGGTAGATCTCGGTATGGATGGAGACCTTTTCGCTGCCCCCGGAAAGATACACTCCGGCGAGGCTCACGGACGCTCCCGGACCTGTCAGGTGTACCCTTACCCTTATGTCGCGGTCCTCTCCGGGATGCACGAAATAGAAAAGGTCCAGCTTCTCTCCGGCCCCGACAACATAGTCTCCCGGAGCAGCAGGCGAAGCGATATAATGTCCTTGGTCCTTCATACGCTAAAACTTGTCGAAGCCCTCATTTTCAATGATATCCACTATGCTCCGGTCGCCTGTGGCCACTATCCTGCCGTCCTTGAGCACATGTACGACATCCGGGACGACATACTCCAGAAGCTTCTGGTAGTGGGTGATGATGATAGCGGATTTTTCGGGTGTGTGCATCGCATTGACCCCGTCCGCTACAATCTTGAGCGCATCCACGTCAAGACCGCTGTCGGTCTCGTCGAGAATCGCGAGCGAAGGGTCGAGCATCGCCATCTGGAAAATCTCGTTGCGCTTCTTTTCGCCTCCGGAAAAGCCCACATTGACCTCCCTCTTGGCAAACTCGCTCTTCATCCGTACCATCTCCATCTTCTCCCTCATCAGCTTGAGGAACTCCCCGCCCTTGAGCGGCTCCAGCCCCGCCGCCTCACGCTTTGCATTGACGGCCGTCTTCATGAAGTTGGTGATGGACACCCCCGGGATCTCCACAGGGTACTGGAAAGACATGAACAGTCCTGCCCAGGCCCTTTCCTCCGGCTTCATAGCCAGAAGGTCCCGCCCGTCAAACAGCACGCTGCCCTCCGTCACCTCATAGGCAGGCTTTCCCGTAAGCACCGAGGAAAGCGTACTTTTTCCGGCGCCGTTAGGTCCCATGACCGCGTGGATTTCACCCCTTTTTATTTCGAGCGAAACGCCTTTCAGAATCTCGCGGTCTCCAATCCTCGCGTGGAGATTGTCTATTTTCAACAAAATATCGTTTGCCATAAGCTATTTGTTTTCAGTTTTATAGAGTTTGGTCCAGGTAGCGAGCGACCATATGCCGTTGGCCAGGTAAAGCCCGCACACAATAGGCATAAACAGGTTGCCAACGGATATGTGCAGCGCCATCTGGGTGATGTTGACAAGAATCCAGGCCACCCAGCAGTCCCATTTCTTCAGGGCCGAAAGCAGCTGCGCCACAAGAATCAGTACCGTCACGCACGAATCGAGATACGGGTGCGGGTCGGCGGGGAACAGAGAATCCAGAGTCCAGCCCCAAAGCCCGGCAATGATGAATACCGAAGCAATGGCCATCAGCCTCTGTGCCCACGACATCATGGACACTTTCAGCTCATTTTCCTTCTTTTCTACGGCTTCGCCTTCACGCGGATGGCTCCAGCGGTACTGGCCGATGATGTTGATTACGAGTGATACCGGCTGGAGCAGGAGGCTGGCATAGAGATTCTTCTGCCAGAACATCACAAACAGTGCGGCGGTGTAGAGGTAGCCCACCCAGAAATTCGCCTTCGAATTCCTGCCTGCAAGGACTACGCAGGTAAGTCCGAGAACGGACGTTATAAGGTCGATGTAATTCATTATCCAACAGATCCTTCAAGTGATACTTGCAGCAGTTTCTGCGCCTCCACGGCAAATTCCATAGGAAGCCTGCTGAGCACTTCCTTTGCATATCCGTTGACGATGAGTCCCACGGCATCCTCCGGAGCAATGCCCCTCTGGTTGCAGTAGAAAAGCTCGTCCTCGCTTATCTTTGATGTTGTGGCCTCGTGTTCCACCACTGCGGAAGGGTTGGCGCTGCGGATGTCCGGGAACGTGTGTGCACCGCAGTCCTTTCCTATCAGGAGGCTGTCGCACTGCGAATGGTTGCGTGCACCTTCGGCCCCCGGAAGTATCTGGACCAGACCGCGGTAGCTGTTCTGGCTGTGCCCGGCGCTGATGCCCTTGCTGATGATGCGGCTCCTGGTCCCGCGCCCGATATGGATCATCTTGGTGCCGGTGTCGGCCTGCTGGAAATTGTTGGTCACTGCCACCGAATAGAACTCCGACGAAGAATAGTCCCCCTTGAGTATGGTGGACGGATATTTCCATGTGATTGCCGAGCCCGTCTCCACCTGTGTCCATGAAAGGTGCGCCCCGGAGCCCTTGCATATGCCCCTCTTTGTCACAAGGTTGAGAATGCCTCCCTTGCCGTTGCTGTCGCCCGGATACCAGTTCTGCACTGTCGAGTATTTGACATCGGCATCCTTCTCCACCACAATCTCCACTACTGCGGCGTGGAGCTGGTTCTCGTCCCTCATCGGTGCGGTGCATCCTTCCATATAGCTCACCTGCGAGCCCTCGTCGGCCACAATCAGCGTCCTTTCAAACTGGCCGGTGCCTGCCGCATTGATCCTGAAATAGCTGGAAAGCTCCATAGGGCATTTGACGCCCTTGGGGATATAGCAGAACGACCCGTCGCTGAACACGGCGGAGTTGAGGGCTGCGAAATAATTGTCCCCGACCGGCACTACCGATGCAAGGTATTTGCGTACAAGGTCTCCGTGCTCGCGCACAGCCTCGGAGAACGAGCAGAAGATGATGCCCTTCTCTGCGAGGGTCTTGCGGAAGGTTGTGGCAACCGACACTGAATCGAACACTGCATCGACTGCGACCACGCCCGCAAGCACATCCCTTTCCTTTACCGGGATGCCCAGCTTCTCGAATGTCTCGGCAAGCTTCGGGTCAATCTCCTTCGGCCTGTCCGCGTTTTTCTTGGGCGCAGCGTAATAGATGATGTCCTGATAGTCAATCGGGGGCATGTCGAGATGTCCCCACTGTGGCTGCTCCATCTTCTCCCAGCGCCTGAATGCACCGAGCCTGAACTCCAGCAGCCACTCCGGCTCATCCTTAAGCTGCGAGATGCGCCTGATTATGTCCTCGTTGAGGCCTTTGGGAAGATATTCCTGGTCTACTTCGGTCACGAACCCTTCCCTGTATTCCTTCTGTGAGGCTATATCGTTGATTATTCTGTTTTCTTCGTTTCTGTCCATAAACTAAAGCATTCTGGTAAGGTCTGCCAGTACAATGGCTGTCATCGCCTCCACGATTACCGGAGTGCGCAGTGCTATGCAGGCATCGTGCCTCCCCGGGATTTCGAGCAAGGTCATCTCTCCTGTGGCGAAGTTGAATGTCTTCTGCGGGCGGCTGATGCTGGAAGTCGGCTTGAAAGCCACCCTGAACACAATCGGGTTGCCGTTGGTGATGCCCCCGTTGATGCCGCCGGCGCCGTTCTTGGAAGGGCGCACATTGATGTGGAGGTTGAGGTTGCCCTGTCCGGCAAGGTCAAACGGGTCATTGTGCTCCGACCCCTTCATCCTCGCGGCCCCGAAACCGTCTCCGAATTCTATGCCACGCACTCCCGGAATCGAGAAAACCGCGTGGGAAACCAGCGACTCGACCGAATCGAAAAACGGCTCTCCGAGTCCTGCGGGCACATTCTCCACCCTGCATTCCACGATGCCGCCGACCGAATCCCTTTCGGCCATGGCCTTGTCCAGTACGTCTTTCCAGATTTGCGAGGGAGTCATTTCCCCTTCCGGAAGACAGGTCTCCCCGCATACGGCATCGGTCCGGGCGGAAAGGGCCTCTTCGCGTGTCACGCCTCCGATTTCAATGATGTCGGCGTTTACCCGGCACCCTATCATCTTCTTTGCCACCACCCCGGCTGCGACAATCGGAAGGGTGAGCCTTCCGGAAAAATGTCCTCCGCCGCGCGGGTCGTTGAAATCCAGCCATTTGATGCTTGCAGTGTAGTCGGCGTGCCCCGGGCGCGGAACGTCGCGGAACAGCCTGTAGTCGCCCGAACGGGTGTTGAGGTTGCGGAATACGATTGCCAGAGGTGCGCCGGTAGTGTAGCCGTCGTATACCCCGCTGAGGATTTGCGGCTCGTCAGTCTCAATCCTCGGTGTGGTGCCCTTCGCCCCGCTCTTGCGGCGCAGAATGTCTTTGCTGAAATCCTCCGGAGAAAGCGGAATGCCTGGCTGAACCCCGTCCAGAACCACTCCTATGGCTTCTCCGTGGGATTCTCCGAAAATGGAAACTCTGAATTTGCGGCCGAAACTGTCCATAACTATTGTCCGTTGAATCTGTTGAACAGGTTGAAGAAATCAGGGAAGGACTTGCCCACGCAAGCGCTGTCGTCCATTTCCACAGGACCGTCGGCCCCGAGCTGCGCAATTGCCAGGGCCATGGCCATGCGGTGGTCGTGGTTGGTGGTGTACTGCCCGCCCCTGAGCATGTTGCCTGAAAGGATGCGGCGTGTGAGGGACTGTCCCTGGACAATCATTGTGTCTCCCTTGATGCGCACCGGTACGCCCATCTGCGTGAGCATGGCGCATATTGCTGCCCCGCGGTCGCTCTCCTTCGTGGCGAGCCTTCCGACTCCTGACAGATGGGATGTCCCCTGGCAGAATGCGGCAAGCACGCTCATCACCGGGAAGAGGTCCGGACAATTGCCGGCGTCGATGTCAAATGCCTGCAGAGGTGCCCTGCAGACATGTATGATGCCTGTTTCCTCCTCCTGCGAAAGGCTTGCCCCCGCCTGCGAGAGGATGTCCATGATGCTGAGGTCCGCCTGGAGCGACCTTGTGTCCAGCCCCTCGAGGGAGGCTTCGCCGAAAATGGCTCCGGCGACAAGGAATGCGGCGGCAGAGCTCCAGTCGCCTTCGATGTCCATCGTGGCGGCCCTGTAGTGCTGGCCTCCGCGGATGCGGAAAGTCATCTTGTCGCAATAGGTCCAGTCCTGTGTCTGTGCAAATTCGTCGCCTCCTTCCATCTCACATTCTGTCTTGACGCCGAATTTCTTGAGGACGTCGAGGGTGATGAAGATGTAAGGGATGCTCTTCGGGCTGGAAAGGCTTATTTCAATGTCTTCGGAAAGAAGAGGAAGGGCGGTCAGAAGGCCCGAGACAAGCTGTGAACCGTCTTTGCCGGAAATCTCGGCGTCCTTTGGCGTGAGCGGCCCGTGGACCGTGAGCGGAATGGTGGGATTGTCGCCCGCGCGCTCCGGCACAAGTGTGACTCCGAACGCCTCCATCATCTCCCTGGCACCCTTGAGAGGCCTTTTGACCAGGGTCTTTTCCCCGGTGAAATGGACCGGCCCCTTTGCTATGGCGGCAATCACCGGAATCATCATCCTTGTGAGGAATCCCGATTCGCCGCAGTGCAGGGTGGAAGAGGTGAACTCTCCGTTTGCACGAGCTCCTATTCCCGTGATTTCCAGCTCACTGCCGTTTCTGATGACCTTTGCTCCGATGGCCTGTGCCGCCGCAATTGCGGACTCGTTGTCCCCGCATGGGGAGTAGCCCCGGAGGGTGGATGTGCCGTCGGCAAGGGCTGCGGCTATGATTGCCCTCTGCGCGAAGCTCTTCGATGCAGGCATTGTCAGAAGGCCGCAATCCAGGGGATGCCTGCCGCCATAGACACGGGCGGTCATCTCTTCAACCGGCCATTGTCCCGGCGCGGCGGCTTCTTCCACGGAAAGGGCGGCATAGCTGTACGGGGCTCCCCTCCGGAGGCAGTCTATGCGCGTCTCCCTGCCCTTTTCCCCCATGCAGAATGCGATGAGGGTCTCCGGTGCGAAGGCGTCGTAGAGCGAAAGGACACGTGCGCAGTCCTCGTCAGAGTGGGCTGTGGTCACGATTTTCACTATTTCTGCGCCGAGGTGGCGGCATTTTTCCACAAGGGCCTTGAGGGCGGCGGTGGAGTCCGTGCCTTCAAAATCATGGAAGGAGCGGATGAGGCTTGTCCCGTATTCTCCCGCCATCCTCCTGATGCGTTTGCTCATCATCGGCGGCGCTTCGATTTCAAGGTCGGCAAATGCGGCCCCGGCGCGGATGGCCTGCGTGAGGCGTGCCTCGGCCTCGGTGGCGGGAATGGTGCCGCTTATCCTGCAGGTGGCCACGAGCGGCTTGTCGGAGGTCGAAAAAAGCTCCTCAATCTCCTCATTGTCAAGGGGACAGAGGTCGAGCCTTATCTCCGCCATCTCCACTTCGGGGCGTTCGAGAATCGCGAAAATCTCTTCGGCGGTCTTGTGCTGTATTGTGGTGCAAATCATTTTTTCAGGGTCTGTATTGCTTCTCTTGCTGTCATATCCCGGATGACGGTCTCTCCGATCCGGCGCATCAGGACGAAATGGATTATCCCGCCTTCGGCCTTCTTGTCCTTTCCCATGGCGTCTTCAAGTTCCTCGGGCGTGAACGGACACTCCACAGGCAAACCGCAGGCTGCCAGATTGTTGCGCAGGGTTGCGGCTACGGGCTCGACTGCCGTGCCCGTCTTTTCGGAGAGCTCGGCCGCCATCACCATACCCATTGCTACGGCTTCACCGTGGGAAATGTTGCCCGCAGGCACGCGGGTGTCCACCATATCGCCTGCGAAATCCTCGTGCGGAAGGCTGTTGCTGCTTTTTTCGATGGCGTGGGCAAATGTGTGCCCGAGGTTGAGCAGGCGCCTCTCACCGTTTTCAAACTGGTCCCTGCCCACTATGCCCGCCTTAATGGCTGCGGCGCGGTGGATAAGGTCCATTATTCCGTTACCGTAGGCCCCGATTGCTGTCTTGCGGCTTTCGGCGGTGTTGATGCGTGTCAGAATGCTCACTGCACGGGAAAAGTCATCGCCGCGGTTGTCGATGATGAAGGTCTTGAGCAGTTCGGCGCTTCCACCTACAAATTCCCTGTAGGGGAGTGTGCCTAGGACTTCCGGACATTCGTAGGTCCAAAGCGGCTGGCGTATGACTCCTATCATATTCTTGAAGGCATCCAGGTTTACGCCGGTCTTTCCGCCTACCGCGGCGTCGATCTGCGCCAGGAGGGTTGTAGGCACGAAGGCGAATCGGATGCCGCGCTTGTAGATGCTGGCGGCAAAGCCGGAGAGGTCGGTCGTGATCCCGCCTCCGACGGCAAGCAGGAGTGCGTTCCTGCCCGCATTCTCCTCGAGCAGCCATCTGCAGATTTCCATCACCGTGGAGATGTTCTTTGTCTGTTCTGTGGCATCAATGGCCTTTTTGCGGAAAATGCCGCATCCCGCAGTTTCCGCTATTGCGCCGGCGAAATGCTCCACATTGCGGTCATAGACCATATACACGGCCTTTTCGCCTGCAAGCAGCGCCGAGACCCCTCCAATGTCCGGTCCGCTGACCACACGGCCGATTTCCCTGCCGTTTTCGAGTATCCTGATTTCTTCCATTTGGAACAGCTTCTTATAGAATCTTAACCTGCAAAGATACATAATTCCTTCAAAAGGAGGAATATATTTGAAGGCGGGAGTTTGATAATTGGCAGAATGTTTTTATCTTTGCAATTCCATTTCCGAATGCCCGAATGGCGGAATTGGCAGACGCGAAGGACTCAAAATCCTTTGTCCCTTAAAGACGTGCCGGTTCGAGCCCGGCTTTGGGCACAATGACCGTAATCTTCCGATTGTCC